>MIBZ01000051.1 GCA_001829675.1 Sulfurimonas sp. RIFCSPLOWO2_12_36_12
AGAGAGGGGAAAATATTTGAAGAGGAGATACATGTAGTGGATTTGAAGAAATTTTCTAAAATCGCTATTATGAATGCTATGGTAGATTTTGATATAATCACGCAAAACACAAAGGATTTCTTTTGCTAGATAATGTGATAGAAGATAAACATTTTGCAAATGTAATGCAAAAAAATATACAAAATTTGATAATTTATCTATTTGAAAAAGATGAACATTTTGGTGTTCTTTGCAAAATAGATCAGATAACATTTGAACCGCCGCTTCCAAAAGAGATAAGCGCGGAATTTAGGTCGATGACGCTTTTCTTTTTGGCGGGATATACATTTGATACGGCTACTATTGTAGATAATAATTTAGTATTTGAAGCTGGATTTGGAACAGATAATTTTGGCAGTATCGTCACTGTTCCGCTTTTGGGCATAGTGCAGATAATTATAGATGAAACGCCGCTATTAATAAATTTGGCAAATTATAAAAAAGAGAAAAAAGCAGTTAAAAAGGTTGATAATGGCGGAGTTGAAAATTCAATGGCCTCTTTTTTGTCAAATCCGGAGAACTCAAAATTTTTAAAAAAATAGATTTTTTTGCATAGTACCTTGTGGATTAATCCACAAGATTGCTAAAGTTGTTTGATTTATACTTTATTTAGGGAGAGCAGAAAGTTTACGACATTGTCAACAAAAGCGTCATGTTTTCTATCTTTTAGATAAGCAATGTAGAAATGTCTCTCTATTTTATAGTTTTTAAGTCTTGCTTCAAAAAGTTTTCCTTCAGCCAGTTCAGCGGCAATTACATGCTTCGACATAACAGAAACTACCGGTCTTTCAGTGTGTGGATCAGCATGTAAAATAGACTCTTTAATTGCTGTCGGACTTCCCAAAATACCAAGTACGCTAAAGTTATTACACTGAACTCCCATCTCCTCAAAAACTTCACTGGTAAGTTTTCTTGTGTGTGAATGCTCATCACGGCATATCCAGTCAAAATCAAGCAAATCATCGGCAGTCAGGTGTTTTTTTAATGGTTGATTAGAAAATACGACAAGCTCATCCAAAACCCACTCTCTATACACAATTCCATCTCTAAAAACAGGTGATTCAATAAGCGCAACATCTATTTTTTTATCTTCAAGTTGGTCTATAATCTCGCATGATAATCCAACATTCATATAGACATTATTGTTAATTCTTTTTTTAATTTCACCAAGATAGTTTGGTAAAACATAGTTTCCAATTGCATTAGATGAACCCATAATAAAAGTAAAATCTTTATTTATGATTTTCAAAATCTCTTTTTCGCTATTTGCTATCGCTTTTTCAAGTCTAGAAGCAATTCTAAAAAGATCTTCACCCTCTTTTGTCAACAAAATACCGTTCTTTTTTCTGTCAACTATTTTTGTATCAAGATAATCCTCGATAAATTTTATTTGCTGTGTAACCGCAGGTTGTGAAATGCCCAGTTTTGCAGATGCTTTAGAAAAACTCTTCTCTTTTATGACCATCAAAAAGGTTTGTAACTTTGCAAAATCTTTTAACATAATAATTCCTATAAGTTTAAATAATAGACAAAAGTATAACTCATTATTATAATTAATGCAATAGTTTCGTATAATTTATATCTTTTTGGCTATAATAAATTAAATCAATAAAGTGGTAAGAGATGGAAAAAATTTTTGAAAAATTAAACGCTTCGCAGGCTGACGCTGTTAGACAAACAGAGGGTCCGGTGCTAATTTTAGCGGGTGCCGGCAGTGGAAAAACTACTACAATTGTTTCTCGTTTAGCTTACCTCATAGAGGGGCTTGGGATTCCTGCTTCAAATACTCTTACATTAACATTTACAAACAAAGCCGCAAAAGAGATGAGGGAGCGTGCCGCACAGATGATGAACAATCCTGCTTATCCTCCGCTTTTATGTACTTTTCATAAGTTCGGATTGCTTTTTTTGAAATTTAACATTCATCTTTTAAACCGTCAAAATAATTTTGTAGTTATTGATACCGACGATAAAAAACGCATTATTAAAAAGATAAACAGTGAAATTCCCACACCGCTTATAGCGAGTGAAATATCAAGATATAAAAACTCACTTTTAACCCCTGATGATGCATATAAGCAGGCAGAATTTTTTAATTATCAGCAGATTGCAAAGATTTATGAAGAGTATGAAACTTATCTTTTAGAGAATAATTTAGTAGATTTTGATGATTTAATTGCTCTTACATTTAGACTGTTGGATGAGAATCCAGAACTAGCTCAAGCTACATCGCAAAAGTATCGTTACATCATGATAGATGAGTATCAAGATACGAATGAGTTGCAGTTGAAGCTTTTGCAAAAACTTTGTACAACCCATAACAACATATGCGTTGTCGGCGATGATGACCAGAGCATATATGGTTGGCGTGGAGCGCATATAAGAAATATTATGGAGTTTGATCAGGATTTTAAAGATACGACAGTTTTCAAACTTGAGGAAAATTATCGTTCACGCGAGCCGATACTAAAAGTTGCAAATGCACTTATAGAGCATAACCGATCAAGACTTGGTAAAAAGCTGATTCCGACCCGTGGAGGCGGTGAAGATATAACTATCTTAAACTCCAGTGATGAGAATGAAGAGGCAAGAAAAATTGCTTCAAAGATTACAAAGCTTTTGGATTCAGGTGTGGGAGCAGAAAATATAGCAGTGCTTTACCGTGTGAATGTTTTAAGCCGCTCAATAGAAGAGGGATTAAACCGTGCGGGAATTGCGTATAAACTTGTCGGCGGTCTCAGGTTTTATGACAGAGCGGAGATAAAAGATTTAATTAGCTACATTAGGGTTATCACAAATTTTCATGATGATTTCTCATTTAAGCGCATAGTAAACAAACCAAAAAGAGGTTTAGGAAAAGCTAGCGTTGATAAGATAGAGTTGGCAGCACACGCAAACGAAACATCTATATTTGAGTATATCAAGAAAGTTCCAATCGCAGAGTTGGAGCTTTTAGTTAAAAGCAAAAATGCAAAAACTCTTAAAAAGTTTGTTAAAGATATTCAAAATGTGGCAAAAATTGTAAATGAATCTACATATAATTTTATAGATGTTTTGGAAGAGACATTTCGTCTTAAGGATATCTATGTCGGTATGCCGGATGAGGCGGAGAGAGTTTTAAATATGGATGAATTTTACGGACTCTTTAGGGATTTCGTAAAAAATTCTCCAGACTCTTCCTTGGATGAGTTTTTAAATGAGCTGACACTTCAGAGTGAACAGGACCAAGTAGAGGGTGAGAGCATCTACATGATGAGTATTCACGCATCAAAAGGGTTGGAGTTTGACCATATATTTATAATCGGGCTTGAAGAGGGCTTCTTACCGCTTGTCGGTGATGGAAGTGACCTTGAAGAGGAGAGAAGGCTCGGATATGTCTCTTTTACCAGAGCAAAAGATACGCTTACCCTCTCACACGCTGATAGCAGATTTTATAAAGGTCGCAGAAGCGATCTGCAAAAGAGCAGATTTTTTAATGAAGCGGGACTATGCGAAGGCTCTTTGATAGTAGAGAAAAATACAGCTTTCAAGAAGGGTGATTTGGTTCGCCACAAAATCTTTGGAACGGGAAGAGTGAACGGCGTTAGCAAGTCTGGAAGAGAGTTTAAATTAAATATTAACTTTGCAGGTACTTCAAGAGATATCTTAGCATCGTTTATTGAAAGACTATGAATAGGCTTTTTGTCGCATATAAACCGACCGGAGTAGGTTCAAATTTCTTTTTAACAAAACTAAAAAGAAAATACAAAACTAAAAAAGCCGGCTTTTCAGGAACGCTTGACCCTTTCGCAAAAGGGGTTCTTCTCATAGGCATCGGCAGTTACACAAAACTGTTTCGCTTTTTGAATAAAACGCCAAAAGTTTACCGCGCAACCCTCTGGCTCGGCGCAAAGAGCGACAGTTTGGATACGGAACTGATTCAACATGTAGAAATTTTAAAAGAGTTTGAAGAAGCCAAAGTTTTAGAAGTTTTGAAATCTTTGGAGGGTGAGCTTGAGTATGAGCCGCCGATATTTAGCGCAAAACGAATAGGCGGGCAGAGGGCGTACGACTTGGCACGAGCGGGCAAAGAGTTTACTTTGAACAAGATACACTCTACTGTTTATGAGACAAAACTGATAAGCTACTGTCATCCGTTTGTAACTTTTGAAGCAACTGTCTCTGAGGGGACATATATTCGCTCTTTGGGGTTAATGATTGCCAATAGGCTTGGGGTAGAGTTTGGAGCTCTTAGCGCTTTAGAGAGATTGAGCGAGGGGCAGTTTAGGTACGATGATGAAAAGCCGTTGGATATTAAAAAATCTCTAAACATCAAACAAAATTTTTACCATGGCGAGAGCGATAATCTAAAATATGGAAGAGTTCTTGCTTTAGAGGATTTAGAGATTAAAGAAGATGGATATTACTGGCTTGATGGCGGTGGTTTTATCTCAATTATAAATATAGCAAACACAGAAGTAAATTATGAATTAGGTAGGATTGAATGTTAGTACTATCAAGAAAAGTGGATGAATCGATTGTTATCGGCGACAATATTACAATAAAAGTTATATCTGTTGAAAAAGGGGTTGTAAAGCTAGGGATAGATGCACCTAAAAATGTCTCAATAGTTAGAAATGAACTACTTGAAGATGTAAAAGATGCCAATATTGCAGCTTCTAAAGAGACAAAGCTAGATGATTTAACTACCCTTAGTGCTTTTATCAAAAAATAAGAGATAGATTATGAAGCTATACAAGGCTTATGCAAAAGTAAATATTTTTTTAAAAATAACTGGCATAAGAGGAAACTATCACGAAATTATCTCTAGATTTATGAGGGTTGACTCTCTTTATGATGAACTCTCTTTCGTTGCAAAAGATGTTGATGATGAGTTTAAAATAACAGGCGATTTTTCTTGCACTGTAAAACAAAACACGATATACAAAGCCTATGTTGCGTTATTGGAATTTTTAGATGAAGCTAATGCTGTTTCGCTAAAAAATTTAATGAGTAAGTATGGAGTAGATGTAAAAAAAAATATTCCGGCTTTTGCCGGTCTTGGCGGGGGAAGCAGTGACGCTGCCACCTTTTTAAAGATGTGCAATGAAGTTTTGCATCTGGGCTTAAGCCTTAATGAATTAGCACTTATAGGCTTAAAAGTCGGTGCGGATGTTCCATTTTTTATTTACGGATATGATAGTGCAAATGTGAGCGGAATAGGCGAGATTGTCGAAGAGTTTAAAGAAGAGCTACTTGATATTGAGATTTTTACACCAAAAATAGAGATAAGTACACCAAAAGTTTATACAAGTTATAGAGAAAATTTTTATAACCCTATAAACTGTTTTGAAGCAGAAAAGCTGAAAAAAACATCATCACTTGATGTACTAAAAAATATGGGCGCTGATGAGGCTAACGACCTTTTTAAACCTGCACTGGAAGTGTATAAAGAGTTAAAAAATTATTATAAACACGGATACTACTTCAGCGGCAGCGGAAGCAGTTTTTTTAGAGTTAAAGGTGCGTAAATGGCACTAAGCTGGAATGAGATAAAAAACAGAGCTATCAATTTTTCCAAAGAGTGGGAAAGTGAAGCGAGAGAACACGCAGAATCACAAAGCTTTTGGAATGAGTTTTTCAATATTTTTGGCATTAGCAGAAAAAGAGTAGCTTCTTTTGAAGAGCCTGTTAAAAAGCTTGGCGAAAAAAGAGGGCGAATTGACCTTTTTTGGAAAGGTGTTTTGCTAGTTGAGCACAAATCAAAAGGCAAAGATTTAGATAAGGCTTACACCCAAGCACTCGACTATTTTCCCGGTTTAAAAGAAGCTGAACTTCCAAAGTACATCTTAATCTCTGACTTTGAAATATTTAGACTTTATGATCTAGAAGAGAATACTACGCATGAATTTCACATAAGCGAACTCTACAAAAATGTAAATCTTTTTGGTTTTATCGCAGGTTATACAAAACATAGAGTTGTTGCAGAAGACCCCATCAACATAAAAGCCGCCCTGCTTATGGGGAAACTTCATGATGAACTAAAAGAGACTGGTTATGACGGGCATCCGTTGGAGCATTTTTTAGTGCGACTTCTGTTTTTGCTTTTTGCAGAAGATACAGCGATTTTTGAAAAAAGACTTTTTACGGAATTTATAGAAAACAGAACCAACGAAGACGGAAGTGATGTCGGTTCTAGACTTACCGAACTTTTTGAAGTGTTAAATACACCACAAAACAAAAGACTCAAAAATCTTGATGAGAGCGTAAACGCATTTCCTTATGTAAACGGAAGGCTTTTTGAAGAGAGATTGCTAGGTACGGCATTTAATTCTAAGATGCGAGAGGCACTTTTGGAGTGTTGTTATCTTGATTGGGCGTTGATAAGTCCTGCGATTTTCGGTTCACTTTTTCAGTCTATCATGGACAAAGCCCACAGGCGAAATTTAGGGGCGCACTACACAAGTGAGGGCAATATTTTAAAACTCATAAAGCCTCTGTTTCTGGATGAACTTTATGAGCGATTTGAGAAAATAAAGACAAATAAAAAGAAGCTTCAAGAGTTTCACAAAGAACTCTCCACGCTCAACTTTTTTGATCCGGCATGTGGAAGTGGAAACTTTCTTATTCTCTCCTACAGAGAGTTACGAAAACTAGAGTTTGAGATACTAAAACTGCTTCATAAAGAAAATGTACTCGACATAGATGCGATAGTTTGGTGCGATGTTGACCAGTTTCACGGCATAGAGTACGAAGAGTTTGCTGCACAGATTGCCAGAGTTGCCATGTGGCTGATTGACCATCAGATGAATATGATGATAAGTGAGTATTTCGGGCAATATTTTGCAAGACTTCCGCTCAAAAAAACGGCAAATATCGTGCATGGAAATTCGCTTACGATTGACTGGGAAGAGGTTGTTTCTAGAGATAAACTTTCTTTCATTCTTGGGAATCCGCCGTTTTATGGTAAACAGTATCAAAACAAAGAACAGCGAAAAGATATGGAGATTGTTTTTGCGAAAGTTCAAGGAGCAGGAGTTCTTGACTATGTTACTTGTTGGTATTTAAAAAGTGCGAAATATATTCAAGGCACGAAAATAAAAGTAGCTTTTGTCTCCACAAACTCCATCGCTCAAGGCGAACAAGTCGGAATACTTTGGAAAGAATTGTTTGACAATTATAAAATCAAAATCCACTTTGCACATCAAACTTTTAACTGGAGCAACGAAGCAAAAGCAAATGCCGCTGTACATGTGATAATAGTCGGCTTTGCAAACTTTGACACTCAAACTAAAACTATTTTTGAATATGAAGATATAAAAGGCATTCCACATGCCAAGAGTGCAAAAAATATAAATCCTTATTTTGTTGAGGGCGATGATTTTGTCATAGAAAAAAGAAGAAAATCAATTTGCAATGTTCCTAATATTATCAAAGGAAATTATTATGCTAAAAGTGAAGGTTTAATTGTTGAGGAAAAAGATTTAGATTATTTGGTAAAAAACGAACCTTCTACAAAAAAATGGATCAAACTTTTGATTGGTGCAGATGAATTTATAAATAACAAAAAACGATATTGTCTTTGGTTGGTTGATTGTCCACCAGATGAGCTAAGAAAAATGCCGTTAGTAATGGAACGAGTTAATCGTGTTAAAGAAGATAGACTTAAAAGCACTGACAAAGGTATGCAAAATCTAGCACCTACAAGATTTCGTGAAACAAACAATCCTGAAAAATGTATTGTAATTCCAGTAGTATCTTCCGAGAAAAGACCATACATTCCTATGGGATTTATTGATAAAAATACAATTTCAACTAATGCAAATTTAATAATCCCAAACGGAGACCTATTCCTCTTTGGAAATTTAACATCACTAATGCACATGGCATGGGTAAAATATATATGCGGAAGATTAAAAAGTGATTACAGATATTCAAAAGATGTAGTTTACAACAACTACCCATTCCCAAAAAATGTAAGCCAAAAAAACAAAGAACAAGTAGAAGAAAAAGCACAAAAAGTTTTAGAAATCAGAGAGAGTTTCAAAGAGAGCTCACTAGCCGACCTCTACGACCCACTAGCCATGCCCCCAACCCTAAAAAAAGCCCACCAAGAGCTAGACAAAGCAGTAGATAAATGCTACACAAACAAAAGCTTCAAAAACGACAAAGAACGCATAGAATTTTTGTTTGAGTTGTATGAGGAGTATTTAGGTGATTGAAATGAAGTTAGCTAGTGAGTACAAGGACAAATTTAATCAAGAAATAGCACCTTATATAGCTACTTTAGGTTACAACGAACAATTTACAATATCAGATCCTAATTTTAAAATAATTTCTAATCTTGATTTTAGTGATTTCAGTCTGACTGATTTGCATTTAAAGACCAATATAGAGCATATAAGGTTTAAAAACTGTAGATTCCATAATTTAATCAATGAAGGATTGATGATTGATATGGAATTTATAGAGTGTAGGTTTAATGATATAAAGTTACATGAAGTATCCATGGGTATGTCATTTATTAACTGTAGTATTGGCAAATTCACGATAAACGATTCTGATGTAATAAATTCAATATTAGTAAAAAATACTAATAATAAAGATAAAGCTATTGGAACATTAGAAATAGATAATTGTACTTTTAAAAATAATTTTACTATAACTAATATTGAGATTCATTTTTTAACAATTTGCAATACAGATTTTGAGAAAATTTTAGATTTTAATAATGTTACAGTTCATGAAGAATGCAGTTTTGAAGAGATAAAGTTTAAAGATTTAGCATTATTTGATAAATGTACTTTTGATGCAAATGTATTATTTAAATATGTTGTTTTTGAGAGCTTTAGTCATTTCCGAGGTTCTACTTTTAATAATGGACTTGATTTAGACTATAGCAGCAGCAAACAAGAAATGAATTTTCATGGGATTGAAGGATTAGAAAAATATTCTTCAAAAAATAATACATCACAGGAAACATACAGAATAATAAAAAATCAATTTGAAAAACTTGGTAACAGAATAGAATCTAATAAGTACCATTCATTGGAGTTGAAAAAACGACAAAACAATTTACCGTTTTGTTCATTAGATTATGTAGTTCTTTTTTTTCATTGGATAAGTTCAAACCATTCTAAAAATTGGCTATTTGCTTTATTTTGGATATTGGTAGTAAGTTTTTGTACAAATTTATTTGTAGGAAACAACACTATTGATTTTAGTTTTGATGGTTGGGATAATATTTTTAAATATATAAATATTTTGTCAAAATTGGAAGATTTTAATAATTCATATTTGGTAATGACTTTGAATAAATTATCTTTGGGTTACTTGTACTACCAATTTTTAACAGCGGTTAGAAAAGATACAAGAAAATAAAGAGGCAATTCTAAAAATCATTTCAATTTGTCATACTTTTTAATAACTAGATTTTAAAATGGTAATATCAAGAAAAAAGTCATTGGAGCATAAATGAAAACTATAACATCTCATCAGAGCCACCAAACATTTGAAGATATAAAACAGATAGATAGTAACGGCGTAGAATTTTGGTATGCAAGAGCATTGGCAAAAGTTCTTGAATATAGTGATTTTAGAAACTTTATAAAGGTCATCGAAAAAGCAAAAGAAGCTTGTAAAAATAGCGGTTTTGAAGTGGCAGACCACCTCGTTGAAGTCACCGAGGTGGTTCAAGGTGGCTCAGGCGTAGCAAATCCATATCCATCTTTTGCACTCTCAAGATATGCTTGTTACTTAATCGTGCAAAATGCAGACCCGAGCAAAAGAGTTGTAGCTAATGGGCAAACTTATTTTGCACTTCAAACACGAAGAGCCGAACTTCAAGACGATGAAAAGTTTGCACAGTTAAAAGAGGAAGAAAAAAGATTATTTTTAAGAAATGAGTTAAAAGAACACAACAAACAGCTAGTAGAAGCAGCTTTTAATGCGGGAGTAGAGTCAAATCTTGATTTTGCAATATTTCAAAATCATGGGTATAAAGGTTTGTACGGCGGGCTTGATGCCAAAGATATTCATGCAAAAAAAGGACTCAAAAAATCTCAAAAAATCTTAGACTACATGGGAAGCACAGAACTAGCCGCCAACCTCTTTCGTGCGACTCAAGCAGAGGAAAAACTCAAACGAGACAATATCAAAGGTAAAGCAAATGCCAACCAAACACACCATGAAGTTGGTAAAAAAATAAGGCAAACCATCAAAGAGTTAGGCGGAGAGATGCCAGAAGATTTGCCAAGCTCAGAAAAAAGTGTGAAGAGCATAGAAAAAGAGCAGGCAAAATTGGAAAAAAAATAGATATAATAAAAAAAATAAAAAGGAGAAACAATAGGCAATGGGTGAAACAATAGCAAAAAATAAAAAAGCCTATTTTGACTACTTTTTAGAAGAGAAGTTTGAAGCAGGCTTGGTTCTCAAGGGCAGTGAAATCAAAGCCATAAGAGCAGGTCGTGTGAACTTAAAAGACAGTTTTATCCGCTTTGTGCAGGGCGAAGCATTTCTTTTTAATGCTCATATAGGCAGGCTGGAGACAACTCATCACTTTTATGCGCATGAAGAGAGAGGAAGCAGAAAGCTCCTTTTGCATAAAAAACAGATAGCAAAAATGATAAAAGCAGTTGAAAAAGATGGCTATACCGTAGTTCCTCTGCAACTCTATTTTAATGATAGAAATATTGTAAAAATTCAGATTGCCATAGCAAAAGGAAAACAGCTTCACGATAAGCGAAATGACCTAAAAGAGAAAGATATGAAACGCGATATGGAGCGTTCCATGAAAGATTATTGATGAGGTTGTTTCTCTTTTTTCTTTTTTCTACATGTACAATTTTTGCATTTGATGTAGAGATGGCAAGTTCGACTGTTTCAAATGGAAAAACTGCTTTGCTGGAATTTAAAAAAGAGAAAAATATCAGTTATGAAAATGTAGAAGTTGATAAAAAAAGATACAAAATTTTCAAAAATCCGCTCAACGATGAAAAATTTTATGCGTTGATTCCAGTAAGTTATGAAGAGAAGCCGAGTGAAAAAAAAGTAGAAGTTTTTTATACAGAGGCTGGCAGAGAAAAAAACAAAACAATCTTTCTAAACATAAAAGACGAAAAATATGAAAAAGAGACATTGAGTGTTGATGGCTCAAAAGTCACACTGAGCGAAGAGGACCAAAAAAGAGCTTCAAAAGAGTATGCAGAGGCGATGGAGATATATAAAAAAACTACCGAGCAGAGTTACATATTATCAGATTTTATAGTTCCAATGGATAGTAAAATAACAAGTGATTTTGGAAAAGCGAGAGTTTATAACAATACGCTTAAGAGTTATCATGGCGGAACAGACTTTAGAGCTCCCCTCGGCACTCCCTTTTTAGCAAGCAATGACGGAAAAGTTGTTTTGGTTCAAGATAGATTTTACTCCGGCGGTTCTGTTATAATAGACCATGGACATGGGGTTTACTCATGTTATTTTCATATGAGCCGGTTTGATGTCAAAGAGGGTGAAGATGTTAAGAGAGGCGATGTTATAGGACTCTCCGGAGATACGGGAAGAGTAAGCGGACCGCATCTTCACTTTGGATTAAGGGTTGGCGGTGAGCAGGTTGACCCGCTTCACTTTATTGAACTTATAAATAAAAATTTACTAAAAGGTACATCATGACACTATTTCAAATACTAATGCTAGGTGCTTCGGCATTCTTCGCATTTAAAGTTTACGAGCACATCAAAACACTAAAAGATGGCGGCTCAGAAGGTATTGACACTTCGTCGCATGAGAATAAAACGGCAAATACATTTTCTCCCTTTGATCCTGAGGCATTGGTAATAAAAGCAGACGAAGAGTTTGAAGCAGGCAATTTGCAAAAAGCGTACGCTCTTTTAAATGAAGCAAACGCAAAAAAGGCTCAAAATTCTGATGTTTTATATAAAATGGGCTATATCTTGCAACAGCTCGGCGACAACGAAGAGGCGCTAAGGTATTACAAAGAGGCTCTTGAGCAAGATAAAGAGAATGAGTTTATTCATAACTCCATAGCTAGTATTTATAGGGCAAAAGGTGAGTTTGTATCGGCTAAAATGCACCTGCGCGCATCTTTGGCGATTGATGATAAAAATCCAATAACAAGTTATAACTACGGAAATCTTTTGGTAGACATGAAACATTTGGATGAAGCAAAAGAGATGTATAAAAAAGCGCTTGAGCTCAAAGATGATTTTAAAGAGGCCAGAGAAGAGCTTGAAAAACTCGGCTAGGAGAGCAGATGAAAACATCGGAAATTTATGATTTTTTAGACAAACTATCGCCTTTTGAACTTCAAGAGCCTTGGGATAACTCAGGTCTGCTGCTTGGAGATTTTAATCAAGATATACAAAAGATAGTTTTGAGTATAGATGTAGATGAAGCGCTTATAGACTCCATGGAAGAAAACACTCTATTAATTACGCATCATCCGCTTATTTTTGGCGGACTTAAGCAGCTGGAGTTTAGCAAATACCCCGCAAACCTGATCCATAAAATGATACAAAAAAATATCTCAAATATCTCAATGCACACCAACTTTGACCAAACGCATCTAAACGAATATGTGGCAACTGAAGTGTTAGGATATAAGATTGCACAAAAAGATGGATTTGTTGCATATTTGGATATAGATGAAGATTTTGATATTTTTGCTTCAAAAGTTGCAGCCGCATTCTCTCTTCCTCATGCAAAATGTGTAAAAAGCTCTCAAAGAGTAAAAAGAGCAGCCTTGACAACCGGTTCAGGATGCTCTTTGATTAAATCAATAAAGGCAGACTGCTTTTTAACAGGAGATGTAAAATACCACGATGCGATGGAGGCAAAAAGTATAAATTTGTCGTTAATTGACATCGGACATTTTGAGAGTGAACAATTTTTTGCAGAGATTTTACTGAAACATTTGAAAAATTTAGGTTTAGAAGCTATAATTTCATCATCAAAAAACCCTTTTACTTATATATAAGAAAATCGGCATAACTATTTAATCCAAAAGGAGATTAATGAACTTACACCTAAAACAGCTAATTGACCTGTCACACATAGATAAAGCGATAGATGCTTTTGAACCTCAAATAGAAGAGGCTAACTATAAATTTGAAGCAGCCCTTGCAAAAAAACAGAGTATCGATTCTGATATTGAAAATTTAACTAATGAAATCAGAGATGAAGAGATTAAGAAGAAGAAAAATGAACTTCATTTGCACGAGCTTTCTCAAAAACTTGTAGATAACTCTAGAAAAAGCAATGAAGTTAAGACTGAACGCGAGATGAAATCACTTCAACTTGAAGAGGAGATTGCTAAAGAGCAAGTGACTTTTGCAAATGAAGAGATAGATAGACTTGAAAGAATTGTTGAACTAAAAACAGAACAAGTTGAAGCTGCAAAAAAAACATTGGTGGAGCTGGATGCTAATTTGGCATCTATAAAAGCTGAAGTAGATGAGAAGCTTGAAGTTATCAATAAATCTCGCCAAGAAGTGTTTGTAAAGAAAGAGAAGCTAATCTCTGAAATGAACCAAAAAGGTTTAGCGTTTTATCAAAAAATTCGCAGATGGGCTAAGAACTCTACCGTAGTTCCTGTTGAAGAACAAGCTTGTATGGGCTGTCATATGCTTATAAATGATAAAATTTATGCAGATGTTATAAAAGCTGAAGAGATTACAACTTGTCCACACTGCGGGCGTATTCTCTACATGGAAACCGACAAAGAATAGGCTTGAAGCCATTTACCTTTCTATACTTCATATTAAGCGCAGTGCTCTATCTTGTAGCACTGCCGCTTTTAGTATATCTCTCATTTAAACAAAAATATAGAGAATCGATTCCGTCTCGTTTTTTTCTTTTCAACAATCCAAGATTTAAAAGTGATAATGGAGTTTGGTTTCATGTATGCTCACTCGGTGAAGCTAGAGCCTTAAAACCAATCTTAGAACTTTTAAAAGATCAAGATATAAAGATAACCACCATAACACATACCGGGCACGCAGAAGCCAGAAGGTATGATGCAGAAGTTAGGTATTTGCCATATGAGATGTTTGTGCCGTTTTGGGCTAGAGGGCAGAAGATACTTATAGTCCTTGAAGCGGAGTTTTGGTTTATGCTTTTTACTGTTATGAGAGCTAAAGGAACGAGAATCATTCTTTTAAATGCTCGAATATCAGAAAAAAGTGCTAAAAAATATCTTCAATTTGCATGGTTTTACAAAAAACTGCTCTCAAATGTGGAGATTATCTATGCGCAAAGCGAAGCCGATAAAAATCGTTTTTTAGCACTCGGGGCTAAAAATATCGAAGTTATCGGAAACATTAAACTAGCCGGTAAAATAGAAAAAACAAAAGAGTATAAGAAGCCAGAAGTAGAGCTTATAGTTGCGGGAAGCACGCATGATGGCGAAGAAGAGAGTGTTTTAAAGTCATTTATAGAGTATAGAAAACAGAGTGACGCAAAGTTGGCCGTTGTTCCACGACATCCGGAGAGATTTGAAGCAGTTTTTGAGCTTATGAAAAAATATGCAGATAAAAACTCTCTGACACTGAGCCGATTTTCTCAAAACAAAGAGTTTAAAGCAGATATGGTTTTAGTAGATGCTATGGGTGAGTTGAATAACATTTATGCAATCAGCGACATAGTAATTTTAGGCGGTGCTTTTAGAGAGGATGTAGGCGGACACAATCCGCTTGAACCGGCATATTTTGGATGTAAAATAATTACCGGAAAGCACTTTTTTCATCAAAAGGAGCTTTTTAAATATGTTCATCATGTTCAGTATGTTGAGAGTGATGAGATTCATAAAGCACTTATGAGATGCAAAGAGTTGCCGCCGAGTATGGTTGAAGAAAAAATCAACTTAGAGCCTGTAATAAACAGGATATTAAAAAATTAAGGAAATAAAATAAGATGGCACTAGAAAAAGCATATAAACTTTTAGCAGCACAAGAGGGAATTTCAAACTCAGAGGCAAAATCAATGATAGACCGCGGTTTAGTGTATGTTGCTAATAAAAAAGTAATGATAGCTCGCGGAGATATTGATGCAAAAACTCTATTTAAAGTTGAAAAAGTAGAAAAAATAAAGCCTATTTTTGAGAATGATGATTTGATTGTTGTAGATAAACCGGCACATGTCAATTCAGATGAGATAGAGAGACAGTTTAAGCCTGCTGTACTTTTGCACAGACTTGACAAAGAAACAAGCGGAGTTTTGATGCTTGTCAAAAACGAAGAGTTCCGCCAAAAAGCGATAATGGAATTTAAAAAAGATAATGTTTACAAAGAGTATATTGCATGGGTTGAGGGGATTATAAGCGAGCCTGTTGATATTGATAAACCAATTTTGACTACTAAAAAAAATAATCGTGCAGTTTCAAATGTTTCTGCAAAAGGAAAGCCCGCAAGAACAGAGGTGTTTCCAGATTTAGTGAGCGGAAATAAAACAAAGATAAAATGTATTATTCATCATGGAAGAACTCATCAGATTAGAACGCACCTAAGATACATTGAACATTCAATTGTAGGCGATGAGCAATACGGAGGAAGACGAGCAAAACGCGTAATGCTTCATGCATATAAGGTAAGACTTCTTGATATGGAGTTTGTAGCAGCTGAACCAAAGACATTTGTTACCTTTGAGTAGTCAAAAAAGCTTGTGGTATATTTACATGCTAAAATGCAGTGATGAGAGTGTATATACAGGCATTACTACGGATTTAAACAGAAGGATTGACGAGCATAACAACTCGCCAAAAGGTGCAAAATACACACGCATAAGAAGACCAGTAGAGCTAATCTACTCTGAATCTTGTGAAGATAAAAGCAGTGCATCAAAGCGAGAGTATGCAATAAAACAGCTCTCGAAAATTCAAAAACTCTCCCTCATAAAATGATGCGTATTTTTGTTGACGGAGACGCTTTTCCAAACCTGCTTAAACCGATTATATTTCGCTCAATCGAGAGATTAAACTTAGAAACTTTTGTAGTCTCAAACAAACATATAACCATCGGTAAATCTAAACTTATTACTTATATAGTAGTAGAACAGGGCGCAGATGAGGCGGATAATTATATAGCCGAAGAAGTAAAAGAGGGTGATTTGGTCATAACAGCCGATATTCCGCTTGCTGACAGGGTTATAACTAAAGATGCCCACGCAATTGACCATAGAGGCGAACTTTACAGCGTTGATAATATTAAACAATATCTAGCTATAAGAAATCTGATGGAAAAGATAAGAGAGGGCGGAGAGATGACAAGAGGCCCAAAACCGTTTGACCAAAAAGATGCCCATCAATTTGCAAATCAGCTCCATAAGTTTTTGACTAAGTATTGCAAAATTTAAAGCAAACTTAAAGTAACTTCCAGCTATAATTCGCCACTTTTTATACTTACTATTAAAGTGTAAATTATGGTTTTTAAGACTTAACTCTCGCCAAAGGCGTAGCTTTAGTGACTGAGTGAAGTCTGGACTTGTTCAGACAATACGAGATTTAAATAGGAGGGGCTTATGTTTGACACATTAACAGATTCGTTTACAAATGCTATTAGAAAAATTCGTTTTCATGATGACGAAAAAGCCCTGACTAAAGCTCTTGATGAGTTGAAAAAGTCTCTTTTAAAAGCGGATGTAAACCATAAAGTTGTTAGAGACTTAATCTCTAAAGTTCAGATAGAGACCAGAAAAAACGGGATTGGAAAAGACCAATTTTTGGCTGCTCTAAGAGATGCGCTGTATGAACTTTTAGAAATCGGCGGAAACAGAGGCTTTATTTTTGCTTCAAAACCACCGACCGTTATTTTAATGACTGGACTTCAAGGTTCCGGAAAAACAACTACAACAGGCAAGTTGGCTAATTATTTAAAAAATAAACAGAAAAAAGTTCTGGTTGTTGCGGCTGACTTACAGCGTTTAGCGGCAGTTGAGCAACTTCGTCAAATAACAACTCAAATAGGAGTTGAACTTTATGAAAATGAGAGTACAAAAAATCCGGTTGATGTTGTAATTGCGGCGTTAAAAAAAGCAAACAGCGGTATTTATGATGTTGTACTTATAGATACTGCAGGTCGTTTAGCAATAGATAGCGAACTTATGAATGAGCTAGAAGCAGTTAAAAAAGCAGCGAATCCTAGCGAAATTTTTTATGTTGCAGACTCTTTAACCGGGCAAGATGCAATTAAAACTGCTACAGCTTTTAAAGAAAAAATCGGAATTGACGGTGTAATTTTAAGTAAATATGACGGTGATTCAAAGGGCGGTGTTGCTCTTGGATTATCGTCGCAAGTTCAAGTTCCGCTTCGTTTTATCGGTAGCGGTGAGAAGATGGAAGATTTAGAAATTTTCTTGCCGGATCGTGTTGTAAACCGTCTTATGGGATTTGGAGATATTGAAGGATTAGCTGAGAAAACAGCATCTGCAATTGATGAAAAACAGGCTAAAAAACTTACATCAAAGATTAAAAAAGGTGAATTCAACTTCAATGACTTTTTAGAACAGATGGAAAGCATGAAGAAAATGGGCAGCATGAAGTCTTTAATGGGTATGATTCCGGGTATGGGAAATATGTCAAAAGCACTTAAAGATTTTGATCTTGAAAATTCCGGCGAACTAAAAAAGATTAAAGCGATGGTCTCTTCTATGACAATGAAAGAGAGAGAAAACCCTGATTTATTAAATAACTCTCGCAAGCAAAGAATTGCTAGCGGATGCGGTCTTACTCAAGTTGAGATTAACCGCATGATAAAGCAGTTTAAAAATGCCGGTAAAATGGCTAAAAGATTTTCCGGCAAAAGCGGCATGAAAGACCTTCAGGCAATGATGGGTCAAATGGGTGGTGCCGGAGCTCTTCGAAGGTAACTTTTATTAGAAAGTAAATTTATAAACTTTTTGGAGTTTATAGATTTGCATTCAAAATGCAAAATTAAACATATACAGCAAGTTGAAATATGACTTGCGCAGAGAAGGACAAAACATGGCAACAGTAATTCGCCTAACAAGAATGGGAAGAAAAAAACAACCTTTTTACCGTATCGCGGTAACAGACTCACGCAAAAGAAGAGATGGTGGTTGGATTGAGTTAATTGGACATTATAATCCAATGGTAGCAGAGAAAACAATGGTTGTTGATAACGAAAGATTAGATTACTGGTTAAGCGTTGGCGCTAAAATGAGTGATCGTGTTAAAAAGATAACAGGTCGTTAAGATGATAGCTGATTTTGTCGCACAATTTGCAAGACTTATAGCATCCAACCCTGATGATGTAAGAGTTGAAGTAAAAGAGGGCGATGAAATAACTGAGATTCTCCTTTATGCTAATCAAGCTGACATCGGTAAGTTGATTGGCAAAGAGGGCAAGATGATTGGTGCGATTAAGACAGTTATCTCTGGCTGCAAAGCTAAAGATGGTGTAAGTTACCGTATTAATGTCGAAGCAATCAAGTAACCTGCTTCATATCGCTACAATCGGCAAGAGCGTCGGTCTAAAAGGCGAAATGAAGCTCCACATAAAGAGTGATTTTCCTGAACAGTTTAAAAAAGGCGTCTCTTTTTTCATTAATGAAAACGAGAGTATAACTCTAAGTGAAGTAAATCATGAAAGAGCCCTTGTAAAATTTAGCGGATATAATTCACCGGAAGATGCTAAAAAACTTACAAACAAGAAACTATACACAACAATGGAAAGAACAAGAAATGAGTGCCATTTAGAAGATGGCGAGTATTTTTGGTTTGATATTGAGGGTTGCAGCGTAGTTGAAGACGGTAAAGTTTTAGGTGTTGTGGAAGAAGTGGATAGAATTTCTGTTACTAATTATCTTTACGTAGAAACTGATGAAGCTTTGGTAAAAGAGGGTTTTGCAAAAAGTTTTTTAATTCCTTTTAATAAACCTTTTACAATAAACACTGACATAAAAGCAAAAATCATAACCGTTAGTGGTGCTATGGATATTTTAGAAGCTTCGTAATGAAATTTACTTTTGTTACTCTTTTTCAAAATATTGTAGAGGGATACTTCCAAGACTCTATTTTAAAAAGAGCAATTCAAAAAGAAATTTTACATGTAGCCTATATAAATCCTAGAGATTATAGTAGTTCAAAGCATAATAAAGTTGATGATAGCGCAGTTGGCGGTGGTGCCGGAATGGTTATGAATCCACAACCGCTGTTTGATACTTTAAATGAATTAAAAGTAAAAGACAAAGATGTACATGTAATTTTTTTAACTCCAGTTGCGAAGCCTTTTAAACAAAATGATGCTAAAAGATTGGCAAACAAACCCCATATAGCTTTTGTGAGTGGAAGATACGAGGGGATTGATGAGAGAGTTATTGAAAAGTACGCTGATGAGGTTTTTAGCATCGGTGATTATATTTTAACTGGCGGAGAGCTGGCTTCATTGGTTATTTGCGATGCCATCTCCAGAAATGTAGATGGTGTTCTTGGAAATAGCGACTCTTTAAGTGTAGAGAGTTTTGAAACCCAACTATTAGAAGCCCCATCTTTCTCTAAACCAGAAAATTATGAAAACAATAGTGTTCCATCAGAATACTTAAAGGGAAATCATAGTAAAATTCGCTCACTAAAATTAGCTCTGTCTGAATGTAAAACTAAATTCTTCAGACCAGAGCAGCTTTTAAAGCACAGAACAAGGAAATCTTATGAGAAATAAGTACATAGAAAACTTTGAAAAAGCACAAGTAGCTGAGAAAAATATTCCAGACTTTCGTGCTGGTGATACTGTTCGTTTGGCAGTAACAATTACAGAAGGTGACAAAACTCGTGTACAAAATTACGAGGGTGTTTGTATTGCAAAAAGAGGTCAAGGTACTGGCCAAACTATTACAGTTCGTAAAATAGGTGCTAATAGTATAGGAATTGAAAGAATATTCCCACTTTATAGTGACTCAATTAGCGAAATAACAGTGATTCGTCGTGGTCGTGTTCGTCGCGCTAAACTGTTTTACTTACGCGATCTTGCTGGTAAAAAAGCTCGTATTAAAGAACTTAGAAGAAAATAATCTTCTAAGTTTCCGCTCTATCCTTCTTTCAATAATTAATTTAACACTTTCATTCAAGCAAATATAATCACTAAAAACTTCCAGTATTATTTTTATATCTTAAAAGATTTACTAATTAATTAGACAATTTAGTAAAGACAATCTTTTAAAAACTATGCTTTATTTATTAGAAACTTCATACTTTTACAATATTATTAAATTCTTTCAAAACTCACTCGGCAATTAAGAAATAAATAAGGGTAACTTGCCTATAATTCCCCTCCACAAACAGAGCGACCTAAAGTTTAGGTTTAAAAAGTCGAAGTTTGAGATCATTGAAAACTAAGCAAGTAGA
>MIBZ01000052.1 GCA_001829675.1 Sulfurimonas sp. RIFCSPLOWO2_12_36_12
TTTGTGGATTGATTAGCAACAAGCCGATTTGATATAATGTCTTTAATTAAAGGAGTTTGAGTAATGAGTAAAATTTTCTTTTTTCTTTTTCTTCTTTTGAGTAGTGTTTATGCCGGAAAATATCCAATTTTTTATGAGCGTTTGGCAACACCGCTTTACACCTCCATGGACTCTTTAAAAAATCTCTCAGATATAGAAGATTTAAACAAAAGCTGCACTTTATTTATTGCAAATGCGGAGCAAACACTACAATTTGCCAAAAAGATAAACGCAAGCGATGCATCTTTGACAAAAGAGTATCTGCTCAAGCTCAGAAAGCTTCAAAATGAGTATGACCATACCCTGCATCTTGTTCATAAGCAAATTAGCAAATCTATAGATGAAGACGATTATGAAAGATTTTTACAACTGACAAACTGTGATTTAGATGGTTTGCTTCAAAACAGAGCCCTGCTTGATGCGGCTTTGGAATTTTATGAAAAAAAGAAAAAGAAAAAAAAGAGCATATTTTTAGACAAACAGGCTCAAAAGCTTAAGCTTATAGAAGAGTATCAAAATGAGTTTGTAAATGCGAGCGTTACAGATACGATTGACTCTTCAAAAAAGACCCAAAAACCACAAATAGTCTATCTTGAAGCAAAAACAGTTGATAAGGAGATAGCAATATATGCTTATAATAACAATTCTTACAGTGTTACGATAAGCATAAATGCAGAGTATAGTAATTTAAAGTCCGATAAAGGAAAATACTCATCACTCACTCTTGGAGCACACGCAAGCGCAGAATGCACTCGTTTTACTCCCATAAATGGCACTACTTACTCGTACACTTTAGAATATAGCTGGATTTTAGGTTCGAAAAACGCCGTGCACGACGAGAGCTATATCTATAGACTTCCTTTTTCCCTCGGAAGTTCCTACATTGTTTCTCAAAGCTATAACGGTGGGAAAACACACTTTGGGCATAGTCGATATGCCATAGATTTTGCCATGGATGTAGGGACAAAGATCTATGCCGCAAGAGAGGGAAAAGTGGCAAAAACAAAGTCAGACTCTAACATTCACGGGATAGGTCGAGAGTACTCAAAATATGGCAATTTTGTAACCATAGAACATAGTGACGGAACATTTGCGACTTATTATCATCTTATGCAAAACGGTGTAGCGGTGAGTGTCGGCAATACAATCCAAAGAGGAGACCTTTTGGGTTACTCAGGAAATACGGGTTATTCAAGCGGTCCGCATTTACATTTTGCAGTATTTACACTTGATGGCGAATTAAAAACGCAGACACTTCCCGTAAAGTTTAAAAGTGCCGACATAGTGGTAGAGAACCCACAAAAAGGAAACTTTTATACAGCAATGTAATTGAGCCGCTTGCAAATTTGATGTGGTCGGTTATGCCAAAAGCTTAGAGGCTCTTTTCATATTGAACAAAATTACCGCAAGAAATGCCAACAGACATCCTGCTACGGTCGTAAGAGCCACAACTTCATCATACACGACAGCACTTGATACTATTGCGCCTACCGGAACAATAAACATAAAAACTGCCGTTTTGTGTGCTCCGACTTTACTTGCCGACACAAAATAGATAGCCATCCCAAATGTACCGGGAACTACTCCGATAAAAAATATTACACTCCAAAACACACCGTCATACGCCGCAAAATCGAAGGGATTATGTGGCAGGGCAAAGAGCATGTTTATAAAAGCCGTAACACCAAAAACCACTAGCGTGTAAAACATCGGGTCGGCTCTTCGCATCCCTTTTTGAGCTATGATAGTCACAATCGACCACACCACCGCACACCCTAGAAAGTAGGAACTATCTGCACTTAAAAATGCAAACCCTTCGTACGGAACACGCAGGAGCATAAGCGCTCCTAAAACACCTACCGACAGAGCTATTAATTGTCTATTTGAAATTTTTGTACCAAAAATTGCTATCGACATCATGTATGTAAAAAGCGGCGAGAGTGCCGTAACCATCGTGCCGCCGTATCCCGCTTGCCCATGGCTGAGACCCGCAAAAAAGAGATAGTTAAAGAGCGAGGTAAGCGCTCCGCTGGCAAACATATAAAAATAACCGATTTTGTCGCTCTTTAGAGGAGTTTTTAAAAACCACACAACAGGAATTATCGTGATAAAGGAGATGGCATAACGCCAAAATGCCGCCACCTCTGCGTTTGAGTGCTCCGCCGCAACTTTGCCCGCCGTCCATGCAACACCCCAAAAAAGCATAGCTATAATCATCCATATAAAATATTTTGTACTGTTTTTTGTATCTTGCATTATTTATCCGATTTGTTCTATGAAATTTTAACTATTTTTTTTCCATTGCTATTTTTTGCGTTGTAATTCTAAAAGTTCTTTATCAAAATCACTTAAATATTCTCTATCTTGAACAACTCTATATTTTTCATATTCATCTAAAGCTAATGCAACGGCTACTTCATGAGAGATTTTGCCTTTGTGTTCTAACACTTCTTTTTCATTGAACTGTAAAAAAGCATCAAGTTTTGCCACCCAATCTTTCATGTACATTACTTGTTTGTTTTTGGCTTGAAGCTCTGCATAGTCAAGATACATAGTAACAATTCGGTTAAAAAAGTCTAACTCTTCTAATGAAAGGTAATTTTTGGCTACCACTACATCGGCTCTTCTGATTTTTCCATGGGGTGAATTTTTCCAGCTTATAAGCCCCATGTTTTGTTTATTGCTACCCGCTCTGCTGTAAATAATTTCAGCGGCTGTTTCACCAACTATTGCGAAGTGGAGCTTATTTTGCACGGTTGCAAAAAACTCCTTGCTTATCTCATGATTTGAGTCATAATCGCTACTACACTGTGCATAAATATCGGTGATCTTTTGATAGAGTCTTCGCTCACTGCTTCGTACATCTCTGATCCGCTCTAGCTGTTCATCAAAATAGTCTTTGCCAAATATTTGTCTTGGGTCTTTGAGCCGCTCATCATCCATGCTAAAACCCTTGATGATAAACTCTTTGAGATGCTGTGTTGCCCACTGACGAAATCTCGTCCCTTGAAGTGATTTGACTCTATATCCTACAGAGATAATGACATCAAGGTTATAGTACTTTATAGGCTTGTCCGAATGAGCAAAGTGCAAATTTTGCACATTGCTTTTTTCTTCTAGCTCACCCTCTTTGAAAATATTGTTAATATGTTTTGTGACAACCGTTCTATCTCGTCCAAAAAGTTCTGCCATCTGTATTTGTGTAAGCCATACCGTTTCATCTTGTACAAGTACATCTACTTTGATTTTTCCATTTTCAGACTTATAGAGTAAAAATTGAGTTGGTTGTAATTGTTTATCCATCTATTCCCCCAAGATATTTACTATCAGATTTATCACGGTTTCTTTTTGTTGTGGGTCGCTTTTGGCAGTCATGAGTGAAAGTGCCACAAGGGCGTTATCGTTGATTTTTAGCTCGCCGCTATTTTTATAAAGCATATTGTTTTTAGACAAAAAGAGTATGAACATAAAAGCACCGATGCGTTTGTTGCCGTCATTAAACGGATGCCCTTTGATGATGTAGTAAAGCAGATTTGCCGCTTTCTCTTCTACACTAGGGAGCAAATCGACACCGCCAAATGTTTGGTAGATGTTTCGTACCATACCACCGAACTCTCCCGCTTTTTCATGTCCGAAAAGCTCGGTAGCTTCGCCTTTTCTCATGAGTTCACTTTTTAGCTGTGCGATAGCCTCTTTCGCCTCATCAAAATCCAAAACAAACTTTGCCTCTTTTGGTTCGATGTTTACATGTAAAGAGTCCTCATCGTACCCTTGCAAAAGTGACCATGTACGAGAGTAGTTTAGTATTACATCCAACAGCCCTTTGGCTTCATGAAGCTCAAGCTCGCTTTGTGAAATAGTATTTTGCAGGAGTGATATAGTTTCGTTTAACTCTTTGAGCCCTTTTTGCTCCAGCCTTTTTTGGTTAATAGCATAGCCGTTTACGAGGTACTCTTTTAAGACTTTTGTTGCCCATACTCTAAAGCTTGTGGCTCTTTTGGAGTTTACTCTGTAACCAAGTGAGATAATCATATCTAGGTTATAAAAGTCAATCTCCCTTACGACTTCTCTCCCTCCCTCTTTTTGAACTGTTGCATTTTTTGCAACAGTTGAGTTTTTATCGAGTTCGCCCTCTTTAAAAATATTTCTTATATGTCTTGAAATAACAGATTTATCCCTATCAAAAAGCATTTCCATCTGCTTTTGACTAAGCCATACGGTATCGTTTTCAAGCGATACATCAAGCTTTATCTCTCCGTTTATATCTTTGTAGATGATTATGTCTGATTTGATTTGATTATTCATTGTCTTTTCCTTATCTCTCATTCATACACTCCAAAAATTAAATTATTACAAAGATATTAGCAAGAAAAATGAAGAGTTGTGAAATATATGGCTATTTGTCATATATTTCTTTTTTTATTTCCTTCGACTTCTTCTATGAAAATACTTTCTCTATTTTTCATTTTTTATATGCCTCATAAGCATAAGTAAAATCTTCCAAAATATACTCTTTATACTGAACTTTTTGTATTTGTTTTATTGCAATATTCTCTAACGATTTAAAAAATTTAGATTCATTTGATAAATAATCAATAAAATCAATTTCTTGAAATGAAACTTCATTTTCCCAAAAGAATATTTTTTCTGAAGTTTCATCAAAGTTTTTTTCATCATCTTTTGACATATACCCTTGTTGCGCATAACCTATTTTTAAAATTCGTTCTAACGAATAGATATCTCTAATTGCTACATCATCAATATTTAAACCTGATGCATTTCTATTAGATAGCATCACTACTTGATGAATATTAAAATTATCTATATCAGCAATTTTTTTATTAAAATACTTCTTTATAAAGGAATTTCTATCTTCATTAAAATAGTTTACTGCCTTTGGCAATTGCTCTTTATATGCTTTTAAAATATATTCATAATTACTTGTTGCTGAAGTCGCTGAAATTGGATGTAATCTATTTTTGCATTCTACAAAATAAATATTCTTATCCCCTAGTACACAAATATCAATTTCACCTTTTTCATTATTTTTATTTTCAAATTTCAAACCACTTCTAACATCTTTAAAACATTTTAAAAATGTATTTTTTACGATTTCTTCAAATTTATCGCCTTGATCATCTAATCCAAATTCATTGTTAGATAGATAAGCTCTAATTAAATTTGTAGCGCCCAAAGTCCTAAATAATAAAAAATTAAAGTTTTCATGCACTTTAACTATCGGTTTAAATTGGATATCTATCTTGTCATCTACCTTTGATTTTGTCAAATCAGTAGTGAATTTTTTGATAAAGTTTTCTATATCTTTATCTGTAATATTTTTATTAATTTGATTAAATATAATCTTAAATATCTCAAAAACTAAACTGCTTGGAGCAGGAAACAGTATTGAATTATTAAACATAACACTATTATCACCACACTGCTCTTTTAATATATTATCCATAATAATAGTTATATTACTCATACCTATTGTAAATTTTAATAAATCAATCCATCTAATATTAGTTGATTTAAAACACTTATCATTTATATTCACATTACTATTTGAAAAATATTCATTAAAACTTGACTGTATCCTATATTCTGCATTCCCATCATTAATATTAGTTAAAATATTACATAATGGTTCTGACAGTAAAAATCTAACTCTTTCGTAAGAAGTGCCTTTCTCCATTATATTATAAAAGGGAAGTTGTTGCTCAAAAGCTTTTTGTACAACTTTTATAAAGTTACTATCATTATTTTTAATTGACATCATTGATGAATACATACTTTGAATAACATTCCTTAAATAACCTAATTTATAATACTTTATGTAGTTATCAATTTCATGAGTTATTGTCAATAGATTATTTTCAATATGAAGCTTATATCCCTGTTTATTGATATATATTTTAAAATCTGTGATTTTGCTTTTTGTCAATAATAAAGAAATAAGATAGTCTAATTTGTTCTTTTTTAAATTAATATATTCTGTAAAATTATAATTTTGTAATTTATTTGGATTTATTTTTTTATAGTGCTTTATTATATTTATTGTATAAGAGAAGCTTTCTGAAAGGGTTTCTTTATATTCAGATTGCTCATCTTTTAAAGTTGAAAACATTATTTCTTGCTGCATCAAAAGAAATATTAATAATTTTTCAGCGTCTAATTTATAAACAATACTTTTAATATCATTGTTTATGTCGTTTTCAATCAACTTTATTATTTCTTTATTCTTCATAATATTCTCTTAGACCTTTTTTATTCTAATTCCAACATGCCAAACCGCTAAACAACCTCAATGCCGATGCTCCGCCTTAAGCAGCTCTTCTGCTGCCTCATCCGAGAGCTGTTCTATCTCCAAAATTTTGCCGCTTGCTACGAGTGCGATTCCTGCTAGTTCGTGATTTGCATTGAGGATTGCATGCTCTTGTTCTACGCTCTCAACCACATAAACGATGCCTTCCTCTTCGCCGTCGAGTTCTGTACCTACGGCAATATCCTCAGGCAAATCTTTGAGCAGTTCTTTTAAAACTAAAGTCTCATCGTACTCTCCATACGCTGCTGCGGAAGCAAGTGCCACATGAAAAGTATCGCCTACTTTTTTTCCCTCAAGCGCATCTTCTAGCTTTTGAAAGATTTGATTATAACCGCCGTGAAGATACATAAATTCCTCACTCTCATCAATGATATTGCCCTCTTCATCTTCTAGCTTTATGAGCATTGACACAAGTGTGTTTTTTTTGATTTTATCCATAGAAAATCCTTTTATTTTTATCTACCGAGCAACTCTTTTTGTTTTTTGGTAAGTTTATCGTAAACAAGCTCATAAGAGTGGTCTATAAGTTCTTTTAAAAGTGTATCATCCACATCGCCGCCGAGCGTTACTGTATTCCAATGTTTTTTGTTCATGTGGTAACCGCCTTTTACCGACTCATACAAAGAGCGGAGTTCCATGGCGTAGGTGGGGTCGCATTTTAGGTTTATGGAAAGCGGTTTTTCGTCTGCCGTAAGTGCAAACATTTTGTCGCCGACACGATAGACTCGCACCGTTTTATCAAAAGGGTAATCAAATGTAGCTCCTTTTTTTGAGAGCAAATAGGCATCTAACTCGGCAAAATTCATGTTCTTTCTCCTTCCATATTTTTACTAATGCATCAACAGCTAACTATTGATACTATTTTGTATATTTTAGCTAAATTGCATTTCGAGAAAAAGGAGTGCTCAATCCTTTTATGTGCTATGAATTTTAATTGAAAAAATAATAAAAGACAATCCAAATATTGCTTTTGTGTTAAAATAAATAAGCAATATTTGGATTGCTATAATTCCTGCATGTAGCTAAACTTTTGCTAACTATTAAAAAGGAAATCTATGAGTTTCATACATGAAAAGAGTTTGTCTAGTGCAGATAGTGAAGTTTTTGAGATTTTGGAAAATGAGTTTAATCGACAATCAACACATCTTGAAATGATTGCCAGTGAAAACTTTACATCACCCGCCGTTATGGAAGCTATGGGAAGTATCTTCACCAATAAATATGCAGAGGGTTATCCACATAAAAGGTACTATGGAGGCTGTCAATTTGCCGACCAAATAGAACAGCTGGCAATTGAGAGACTTTGTAAGATTTTTGGATGTTCTTACGCAAATGTGCAACCGCATTCAGGGAGTCAGGCTAATGGAGCCGTCTATGCTGCATTACTGCAAGCCGGAGACAAACTGCTAGGTATGGATTTGCAACATGGCGGTCATTTAACGCATGGTGCAAAACCAAGCTTTTCCGGTAAAAACTATCACTCGTTTACATATGGTGTAGATATTGACGGAAGGATGAATTATGAAAAAATTTCAGAAATTGCAAAGATTGTTAGACCAAAAATTATAGTTTGCGGCGCAAGTGCTTATGCACGAGAAATAGATTTTAAAAAATTCAGAGAAATAGCTGATTCTGTTAATGCGATATTATTCGCTGACATCGCACATATAGCGGGTCTTGTTGCAGCAGGTGAACATATGAGTCCGTTTCCTTATGCAGATATCGTAACATCTACTACGCATAAAACACTACGCGGTCCTCGCGGCGGTGTCATTATGACTAATAATGAAGAGATTTCAAAAAAAATCAATAGCGCTATTTTCCCTGGACTGCAAGGAGGACCTTTGGTACATGTTATCGCCGCTAAAGCTGTAGCATTTGGAGAGATTTTACAGCCTGCTTGGAGTGATTATGCTAAACAAGTTAAGATAAATGCAAAAATATTAGGTGATACTTTGCTTCAACGAGGTTTTAAGCTTGTAAGCGGCGGAACCGACAATCATCTGGTTTTAGTTTCACTTATAGATAAAGATTTTTCAGGAGAGGAAGCGAGTGTAGCATTAGAAAATGCCGGTATTACCGTCAATAAAAATTCGATACCCGGAGATCTCCGCCCAGCGTCATCTACCTCAGGAATACGCATAGGCTCTGCCGCGCTGACGACATTAGGGATGAGGGAAAAAGAGTTTATTTTTATTGCACATAAAATTTGCGATGTCTTAGACAATATTAAAAATACGCATATCCATGCACAGATAAAAGAGGAGGTTAAAGCTCTTTTAAATGATTTTAGTGTTTATAATCATGCAACATATTAAAAATTTAAAAGGCTAGGTAAAAGTAGTATGCGGGATATGGAAATTTTACATCACAATTATCAACTCATTGCAAAGTCCATCGCTTATATTGACACTCATTTTAAAGATCAGCCTTCGATTGATGAGATAGCCAAAAAAATAGGCATGAGTAAATACCATTTTATTCGGGTTTTTAAAGAGTATGTCGGGGTTACTCCAAAACAGTTTCTTCACTCGGTTACATTAAATTATGCGAAAGAACACATAAAGAAATCTAAATCTATTTTAGACAGTAGCCTAGATATCGGGTTGTCTAGTTCTAGCAGACTTCATGAACTTTTTGTCAATTTAATAGGGGTAACACCTAAGGAGTGGAGAGAAAAAGGAAAAGATGTCGCCATGACCTATGGTTTTGGTATTACACCTTTTGGCGAAGCACTAATCGCCTACACTGACAAGGGAGTCTGCTATTTAGGCTTTATAGATAATAATAAAGAAGCTATTTTTAAAAGATTTAAAGAGATATGGGAAAATGCAAATCTGTTGCACGATGATATAAAAGCGCATACTTATTTAGAAAATATTTTTATTAAAAATAAGAAATACAATCTCTTGGTTAAAGGAACAAATCTTCAGATTAATGTTTGGAAAGCACTTCTAAATCTACCAAACGGCGTTATAACAACCTACCAAGATATTGCAAATTTCGTAGAGCAGCCAAAAGCAGTTAGGGCTGTTGCAAATGCAATAGGCAAAAATCACATCGGCTTTCTTATCCCTTGCCACAGAGTTATTGCCAAAAGCGGTGCGATGAGCGGTTATCGTTGGGGGATTGAAAGAAAAAAGATACTTATTGCCTACGAATCAACCCACAAAGAAGATAGTATAAATTACAGAGTAGCGACACTTGAAGATATTGCGAGTTTATGCCGACTGCTTCATAAACTATTTGTTCAGGAAGCCGAATTTGAACCAAATAGTGTTAATCAGGAGAAAGCGCTCAAAATGATTATTGAGAATGATGGCATCGGTGATATATATGTCGCATCGCTAAATAACGAGATTGTAGGAATGGTCAATATTCTCTACACTGTATCAACGGCATTGGGCACAAAAGTAGCCTTGATGGAAGATATGATTATCGACGAAAAACACAGAAGAAATAATATCGGCTCATCTTTACTAAAATACGCCATCTCTTTTGCTAAAGAAAATGGATGTCAAAGGGTTACCATACTAACAGATGAAGATAATCTAGCGGCACATGAGTTTTATAAAAAGGTAGGATTTGAAAAATCAAAAATGACTCCTTTTCGGATTCAATTTTAAAATTTGAAATTATGATTGCTATGGTACAGCTTATGCTAAATATGCAAAAAGAGCAACAAGCAAAGCCGTTAGAGACTCTGTTAAAGCTCAAAGATTAGCCGTTATTTACTTCGGTAACCTCTGCTTACGCCATGCCCAGTATAATTTTTTTTAAAACATGCCTGACAAATGCCGTACGGTGAGTTCGGCGGGAGCGGTGCTTTGCACATTCTGCATCTTGAGGCAAGCTGGCTCTGTTGAAGTGAATTTTCTATAAACTTGTTTAAAACTCCTCTTGAAGCTCTGGCTCTGTTTGCATCGATAAAGTAGTCGCCAAATCTATAGCTCAGCCAAAGATATAGCGAAATCTCTTTTACCATATCCTCCGCGCGCAAAAGCTCATCGGTTGTCTGCGCATAGCTTCCAACAAGCAGCGGAGTTGTGTAAGAAATAGGCATTTTCTTCTCCAACGCTCCCAGATAGCTCTCATAAGCGGCAACTATATATGGGGATTTTAGAGTAAGAGGCGCGCACGCCAGATGGTACTTTGTAGTTAAATCCAAATCATAACTATCAACCAAAATGGACGCTTCTAACATGTCATCTAGATTTGTTGCCACAAACGGACCGTCAAACTCCATATTTTTTACAAAAAAGTTTAAAATCTCATGGAGCGACTTCTCTTCGAGTATGCTTCCTACAAGTTTTATATGGTCGAGATTTGCCATCACTTTAAAAGGTATGGTTATGGTTTTTGCCTCTTTGTAAAAGTTCTTTTTTATTACGCTCAAAACATCAGCACTTAAAGCACCGACATATCCGTTTTCATGCAGACCGAATCTTCCTGCACGACCCGAAATTTGGTGAATTTCGCTTGGTATAAGGCTTCTGTCATTAACTCCGTCAAACTTTTCGGCTTTTGAGAAGAGTATGGTTTTGATGGGCATATTTAACCCCATTGCAATAGCGTCTGTTGCAACTAAAATCTGTGTTTCGCCCGCACGAAATCTTCTCGCCTCTTCGCGTCTGACCTCCGGAGAGAGATTTCCGTAAACAACGCTAACACTAAAATATTTGGAGAATGTTTGTTTTAATTTTAAGACATCTTTTCTCGAAAATGCAATGATTGCCGTACTCTCTTCTACATCTTTTTCACTAACAGGTGAGTCTAAGAGTGTTAGCGGATTTTTTCTCTCAAACTCAATTATCTCTAACTCTTCGCCCAAATACTTAGCAAGCTCGACTATCGCCTCTTTCGCGTTTGGCGAGCCGGTCATGATAATCTCTTTTGCAGGTGCTCCGATGATAGCATTTGCCCATGCCCAACCGCGGTCACGGTCATCCAACATCTGCACCTCATCGATTACGCAGACATCGACATCTACATCAAAATTTACCATCTCGATAGTTGAACTTATATGTGTCGCATCTTCACTAACAATCTGCTCCTCGCCGGTTATCAAAGAGGCTTCAATGCCGCTCTCTTTTAAATCCTCAAAACCCTCTAGCGCCAAAAGTCTAAGAGGCGCCAAATAGTACCCCGTGTCGGCACTTTTTAGCTTCTGCATTGCTTGATATGTCTTTCCGCTGTTTGTAGGTCCTATGTGAAGAGTAAGTTTTCTTCTCATGTCTCTTGCAAGAGGAAAAAGGTTTTTAAAATCTCTAATGGTTCTTGCAAGAAGTTCATATCTCTGCTTTTTAGCTATCTCGTCATGGATTGAGTGGACAAATCTTTTAACTGTTTTTCGTGCAACTTTTGGCGATATATTTAGCGATGCACTCAACAACTCAAGCAACACATCATAAACTTTAGAGTGTAACACCGCAGGAGTTAGATGGAGCAGAGTTGCATAAGAGCTGCACTCATCAACCAAAGAGTTTAAGTCGTTTAAAAACTGCTCTTCATGCTCTTTTTTGGAGTCGTTTATTACTTGGCTAAAATCAAGTTTATTGCCCTTCCATATATCATCTAGGAGCGAATTCAGTTCGACATGTAATTCTAAAATGTATGGCAGATTTTTATCTGAATGTGGAAGTTTTAAACTCTGTTCCATCCTAACCAAAAGCTCTTCATCGTGAAGCTCTATCTCAACATTTCCAAGCTCTCCGGAGATAATGCTAGAGAGAATGCTCTCTTTTATAAGCGGATATGAGACTTTTGTTTTTGGCGGCGTCGCACGAAGCGCACTTACTATCTCTTTTTGAGTTAGATAAGGATGAGGGTCTGATAGATTTTTTATAAAACTCTCTATCTCTTGCTGTTTTTTGGCAACAACACGCTCTTTTTCTTCGCCAATCTCTTTTATGAGCAGCTCTTCGTTCGTGTCTTGAAGGTAGTCGTAATCGTAAACTTTGGTGTTAAGCGTGAGTATCTTATGAAAACTCTGTCCATACAAAACATAATGAAGAGAGGCATTGAACTCCAAAGAGTCGTCGATGTCAAAAACACCGTCAACTTTTTTCTCGATATGCTCTTTTTTTAGGTTATATCGAATGTGGCGAAGCTTAGATTCCATCTTCTCTATGGTAATCTTTTTGCTTCTAACATCTGCGAACGCCTCATGGAGCAACACAACCTCTTCATGACTGACATTTAACTCATCTATGAGCGTATCAATCTTATCATCTCTGTCAAGATTAGGCTCTTTTTGGATGGTGGATTTGTAAATTTTGCCTTCGTGCGCAAAGAAGTTTAAAATG
>MIBZ01000053.1 GCA_001829675.1 Sulfurimonas sp. RIFCSPLOWO2_12_36_12
TGATTATAATACATAGCGTTATTTCTATGATTACCTGAATCTCTATTTTTATCCATAACAACTCCTGCAACAATCATATTGAAGACGAATATATATGCACACATAATAACATTAAATTAATTTAAATATACTACAAACCTACTGAAAAAGTTTCACAGGATTTATATGAAATGACTTTTGTGTAACTTCAAAAATCAACTCATCATTAACGCGACCTATCGTATAACCTTTTTTTACTTTTTTACCTTTGCTAATATCGGGTGCTATTTGAGATAAATTTGCATAGATAGTATGAAGCCCGTCATCATGTTCTATAATTACAATATTGTTGAGTACCGGTGTTTTATCCGCATAAATTACCTTGCCGTTAAATACTGTCTTAACTTTGGTATTCTCTTCACTAGGCTTTAATGATATCGATTCATTAAATACTTTTATGCCATAAATTGGATCCGTATATGTGCCATAAACTTTCGTAATTTTGTACGGCTCAAACGGTGCAATAGTTTTCTCACCGATATACTCTTTTGTTTGTGCAGCTTGATAACTGCTTCCGTGCGTTTTGACTTTAGGTAAACTATTATCAGAAACAGTACCTTTTGCATCAAATGCCTCAGCTCTCTCCGCTGCTTCGCTGGCTTTTCTAATCTCATCTATTTTTATTATATTTAGCTGTGCCAATGTTTTCTTTAAGATATCCTGCTTATTTAAAATTTCTTGAAGCTCTTTTTTGTACGAATCTCTTGCGATTTTTAACTTTTTAAGCGACTCTTTATTCTCTTCTTGAGTTTTAACCAACTCTTTTCTTTTTGAATCAATGGAGGCGATTGCAGCCTCTAAAGAGCTGACATGTTCACTTAAAATAGTAATATTTTTAGAGTTGTTATAAAACTTTTCATTTAACTCTCTAATCTTTATTTTTGCGTTTTTTAACATAAGGTCTAATACCTCGTACTCTATAAGCGACTCCTCGCTTGCGCTATACTCCGCTTCAAGAACTATCGATAAAGAGACACTTTGAGCTATTGTAAAAACCAACTCCTCTTCTAGCTGATCACCATTTTTTTTCAATTTATCTTGAGATACTTTTAACTCTTTTATCTGTTTAACATTGCCATCATAGCTGCTCTCTTTGTCTAAGAGCTCCTCTTTTAGCTTTTTAAGGCGTTCTTGTTGTGCGTTAATCTCTTTTTCTTGCAGTAAAATTGCTTGCGCAGTTTCATTCATTTTTTTGTTTATATCTTCTTGAGTTTTAACATAAGAACCTATTTCGGAGCTAGTTTTTTCTATCTTATTATCAACACTTGTTTTTGCATTTAAGTACAAATATGTTAAAAAAAATATTATCAGTAAACGAATCATGCCTCTTCTTTATGACCAAGAACAATCAAAGATGCCAAAAGTATCGAGATAGTTATAGCAACCCCAAGAATAATTAAAAAATCCTCTATTGGATTAAAGATAAGTACATTTATCCCAATGTTATTAAACTGTTCTGCAACCCAAGCAGATGATGAGAGATACATAAACACTCCAAAAGCCAAAAAGCTCGCAACAAGCGCATCAACTATGGCAAGTCTAAAGAGTACTGCGGAACGGAGCCATAAAGCCGCACCAAAAAGCCCCATAATAGTCATACGCTCATTATGCTTATACTGCCAAATTCTAAGTTCTTTAAATATTAGCAACACAGTCACAATAAGTACGACAATAGCAAAAAGTGCAACAACTTTTTTAAACAGAAGCAGAAGTTTATATACCGTATCATGATTATGAGAAAAATCTTCGACTTTTGTTATTGAACCACTACCGAGTAAATCGCTTCTTAATTTTTTTATCTCTTGCGGAGTTGGATAGTAGGTAAGAGAGAGTTTATAAAATTTTGGTAAAGTAAGCTTTAGAAGCTCTACATTTGTGCTTTTCATATCACTTGTTAATCTTTTTATAACAGAATCAGGAGAGAGTTCTTCTGCATTTGAGATTATTTTGTTAATACCTTTAAATTCGTCACTGCTCAACTCTTTTTTACTAACGGCAATAACAGAGTAGTTGTTTGAGAGATTTACTTTATAAGCATCAATTGAGCGCTCAACAATAAAAAAAACTTGCATTGAAAAAAGTATGCTCAATAGCGCAACTACTAACGAGAGATGATTCTTAACGGACTTCATGAATACTCCCATACTCTATGTGAAAATGCTTATAATCAACATTTAATGATTTTGGAATATGGTGCGTTACCACTATTACAGTTGTTTTAAGCTGATTATTTGCGCCCTCTAACAAATTCCAAATAAGCTGTGAGGAGTACTCATCAAGGTTTCCTGTTGGCTCATCCGCCAAAATTAAGATAGGATTATGAGCAAGTGCTCTTGCCATTGCAACCCTCTGCTGCTCTCCACCGCTAAGTTCAAATGGATATTTGCCTGTTTGATGATTCAATCTAACATGCTTGAGTAGTTTTTCTACTTGATTTAGGGCAACACTTTTTACATACCCATTTATAAGAAGAGGAAGCATAATATTTTTTTCAATACTCCACTCTTTAACAAGCTTATAATCTTGAAAAACTATTCCTAAATGTCGTCTTAAAAAGTTCAACTTTGAACGAGAAACACCGTTTAGTTCTACACCGCCAACCACAAGAGAGCCTTGTTTTGGGTTCAGTGCTCCAAAAAGAGATTTTAAAAGCGTAGATTTTCCGCTGCCGCTAGCCCCTGTTATGAAGACAAAACTGCCAGAACTTATTGAAAAAGTCGCTTTGTTGATAATTGTCTCATTATTCGAATATGACAATGAGAGGTCTTTAGCTATTATTACATTATCCATGAAGCGCCTCGTTTAAAAATTTATGAGCAACAAGATTGCTTTTTGATTTTAGCGGTATATTTGGATAATAAAATGCTTTATCTTTCTTGACAATTAGATAAAGATGCTCCGGCTTATCAAAACTGCCCATAGATAAACGAAGCATAACACCATCTTTTAACATGTAACTTCTCTCAAAATTGATAAATCCCCCGTCTATTTTTTCTATTTTTTTGTTAAGTTTTAAGATCTCATGACCTGAGAGCTTAACTTCAGAGAAATTAAAATCACCTTCTAAGGAGAGCTCAGGAGACTCTTCATCATTTATCATCGTTACATCATAAATGTTTTTCTCCATCTTTCTCCATCTATCTTCGTACTTGCTTATTATGGCTATATCTTTGTTTTTGTTAATATGAAGAGTGGTTTTGTTAAATGCTATAAATGTCTCGTAAGAGTAAGCATAATAGTTCTCACTGTCCGTTCTAAGTTCTAAAGTCCCGCCAACTTTTAAAATACGCCTAGCTTCTTGGATAAATGTAGTTGAAATAACTCTTCTGTGAGGTTTTTTATCCCAAGGAACGGGAAAATGTACATAAATTTTTTCAATTACATTTGATGGAACAAGCTCCATAAAAAGCCTTGCGTCATAGCTAAGCACAACTATATTGTCAATATTCTTAATTGTTATCTGTTTTAAAACCTGTTCAATAGAGGGTGTATGAATCTCTATTCCTATAAAAAGAGTCTCCGGATTATTTATAGCTTGATGAAGCAGATGGCGACCTGAACCAAAACCCACTTCAATGCGAATATTTTTGTTTTTTGGAAAATCTGTCGCAAAATAATTTATATCTTTTAGAGCCGTAACCTCTTGAAGATGCATGTTCTTTTGATTTTGCGGCACATTTGATGAAAGAACATCCATTTTTGAAAGCTTGGCATATGTAAGAAGTGCCTTGTGTACATTATATATTGAGGCAGGTCTTGTAAGCTTATCACTCTTTAGCAGCTTTTTTTTATCTTCATCAACAACCAGCAAAAAAAACTCATCTTCATCTACAGTAACTGAAATCAGCTTCTCTTCTTCATGATTTGCATTATCCGCTATAAAATTAAAAGAGACCCCATCTTCTTGTGATGGGAACTCTATCTCTTTAAACTCTGATATGTGTAAATGTGGCATTAATTCTCGTTTAGTTAAAATCTTGCATTGGTATTATTACTTCTTCAGCCGGCTCAATAACACTTTTAGTGCTTTTTTGCTCAACTTTTTTCTCTACCTTAGCTGGCTGAGTGTCAGTCGGTGCTTTTTTTTGCGTTTTATTGCCTACATTATCTTCGACTTTAAATTTAATATCCATACTTGGTTCTGATTTAATTCCATTGGCATCAATTGCAAATATTTTATAGTAGTATGTTTTTCCGCCAACGATTTCCGAATCAACAAATTCATTACCTTTTATGTTTTCAAAATCTTCAATAGTACTCTCTAAAAAACTTTTGCTATATGTTTTTTCTATGGTGTAACTCTTGGCTCTTGTATCTGAACTTATCCAAGATATCTTAACTTTTCCATTAACAAGTTTTGCTTCTACCAATGAAGGAGTGGCCGGTTTTACCAATGTTCTGCCAAGTGCAGTGTGGTTTGAATTTATGCTCTCTAACTTATCCGTATCAAATACGCTTATTCTGTAAAAATACTCTTTACCGTCTTCTTTAATAACATCAACAAATGAGTTGTTTTTTGTATCAGCAATTGATTCATAAGTTCCGTTTATGCTAGTAGATCTATATACTCTATATATTAAAAAATCTTTAGCATCGCTGCTTTTCCAGTTAATCTGTATTTTTTTTGGCAACTCTGTTGAAGCTACTACTTGCGTTATTTCTGCAGGCAGCTCTTTTGTTACAACTGTAACCTCTTGGCTAGGTTTTGAGATAATACCGTCATATGTCAATACACGAATACGATATATATATGTAAAATTATCTTTTAAATTTTTGTCAATAAATTCTGCATTTAATCGTCCATCTACCGTTGCAACATCACTCCAGATATCATTTTGAAGAGTTCTTCTTTGAATAATATATGCTTTTACTTTTTCATTTGCATGAGGTCGCCATATTATTTTTGCACTTCTTGGCATACTTTGTCTGCTATTAATCCATACTACAGACTCTAAAGGCAAAAGTGAAGTTATTGTAGTTGTTTGACTTTTTTGAGACTCGGCATTTGCGCTATAAGTTTTAAAGTAATAGCTGTATTTTGTGCCTGGCTCTATCTTTTTATCTAAATAGTGTGTAGAAAAACGGCTATTTACCGTATCGTAATAGTCACTTTTAGCGTCTTTGTTTTTACTCCCACCATCTTGTACAACTTTATAAATATAAACACCTTCTACTCTCTGGTCATCAATAGCTTCCCATTCAAGGGCAATTGTGTTTGTATCAATAATTGTCCCATTTTTAGTAAGTGAAACGATTGGTAAAGTGTTATCAACAACCGCTTCCTTTTTTGGTACCGGTACTTTCTCACTACAACCGCTAAGAATCAGTAGTGAAACTGTGCATAATGTAACTAGCGTCCATAATCTCATCTATTTGCTCCGTATTAAATTTTTTATTTATATAATCCATCATATCTGCACCAAGAGACGCAACAAATGAAAGCTCTTCTTTACTCTTTGGATGAATAAAGTATATCATATATGCATGAAGCAAAATTCGTTCCGATTTCTCTTGTTTTGGGCTTTGAGCATAAATATGGTCACCTACGATATGGCGGTTTAAACTCTCTAAATGAACGCGAATCTGGTGCGTTCTTCCGGTAAATAGCTTACAAGCAACAAGTTGATTTTTTTCATCATTTGACAGTGCTAATGTTTTAAAGATTGTTTTAGCATATTTACCGTGTTCCAAACATGCCATTTTAAGTCTATTGTGCGCACTTCTAGCTATTGAACACTCCACGGTAGTCAAATCATTTTTAAGCGGCGGGTTAACGATTGCTAAATAGTATCTTCCCATGCTTTTATCTTGAAGCTGGTTAGATAAAAATTCATGTGCTTCATTGTTTTTTGCAATAACCATAGCACCGCTCGTGCCTTTGTCCAGTCTGTGGACTATCCCGTGGCGTTCTTCCCCGCTTATCGTAGAGAGTCTAATGCCTTTATGTTTAAGCCAATCAACAAGAGTTGCCTCTTTTACGCTTGGAGCAGGATGAACAGTTAGCCCGCTTGGTTTGTTTATTACCAAAACATCATCATCTTCATAAAGCACTTCAACATTAAAATCGATGTCTAATGCCGGTTCTATCTCTGCATCAGGAAACTTTACTTTAACAACTTGTCCCTCTTTTAATTTAACTCCGGAACGAGAAACTACTTTTGAGTCTACATACACACACTCTTTTTTAATCAGCTGTGCAATTTGTGAACGGCTTTGCCCTATTTGCGATGTTAAAAATGTATCAAGACGCTCAGCGCTATCGCAAATATAACTTTGTGTTTCATTCATATTTATAACCTTTATGATACAATTTCTAAAATTTTATGGAGTTTCAAATTTGTGGAGAATTGATAAACGCATTTTAGCACAATTTGATTTTTTTTCCATTATCCTAATCATTCCTCTTGTTCTTACTTCAAATTGGCTAATCGGCGAAGCAGTACCTGCTCTTGCCCAAAAACAGACGGCATATGTCGGAGTTGCACTTTTAGCATTTCTAGCTGTCTTTTTGCTTCCTATCCGCAGAATGAGCTGGCTTATCCCCTTTATTTATTGGCTAAGTATAGGACTTCTTTTTGGAGTTGAATTTTTTGGACACGCAAGGCTTGGTGCACAGAGATGGATAGATATTCCATTTATAAATGCAACCATTCAGCCGTCTGAATTTGTAAAACCTGCTCTTATATTGATGCTTGCATACCTGATAAACAAAAGCCCCCCTCCGATGGATGGTTATAAAATAAAAGAGTTTCTAAAAATAAGTTTCTATATTCTTTTGCCATTTATCTTAATTGCCAAAGAACCGGATTTAGGCACAGCATTAGTTCTTCTGTTATTGGGTTTTGGAGTACTCTTTTATATCGGTGTATATTGGAAGATATGGGCTTTTCTGGTCGGTTTTATCTTGCTATTCTCTCCTCTTGCTTACAAGTTTTTACTTCATGATTATCAAAAGACAAGAATTTTGGATTTTATCAGTGAAAAACCATCATATCATGTTCAACAATCCATAATTGCCATTGGTTCAGGCGGATTAACCGGTAAATCAAAAGATGATGCAACGCAGACACAGATGAGATTTTTACCTATTGCCACAAGCGATTTCATCTTTGCATTTATTGTTGAAAGAAGCGGGTTTTTAGGCGCTTTAGGAATTATTTTGATATATGTTATGCTCATTTTACATCTAATGAGTTTAAGCATCTTTAATAGCGACTATCTTATCAAAGTTGTGACTATTTCAATAGCATTTATGATTTTTATCTATATGGGTGTAAATATCTCTATGACAATAGGATATGCCCCTGTTGTCGGGGTTCCACTCCCAATGTTTAGTTATGGCGGAAGCAGTTTTATAAATTTTATGATTCTTTTTGCAATTATGCAAAATCTTATAACCTTCAGGTATAAAGATATGTATGACGGACGCGGAACAAAAAGTTTTTTATAGGATTAGTTTGGGATTGTATTTAAAGGTAGTGGCGCGGTGGACGGGACTCGAACCCGCGACCCCCTGCGTGACAGGCAGGTATTCTAACCAACTGAACTACCACCGCGCATTGAATAAAAAATTTTTATTTGACAAAGCAAATTTTAACGAAGCGTAATCAAAAAATGGTGGGCATTACAAGACTCGAACTTGTGACATCTACCTTGTAAGGGTAGCGCTCTACCAACTGAGCTAAACGCCCATTTTTTAACTTATATAACACCAACTTTAATTGTGGCGACCCCTAAAGGATTTGAACCTCTGTCCCTACCATGAAGTGATAGTGTCCTTGGCCACTAGACGAAAGGGTCACTTTCATTAAACAAAAGGTTTAACATGAAACTCTGGTTTTTGATTTTAGATGTGCTAAGGTTTTGGTGAAGCGTACTAAAGTACGCGAGTCAAAAGCTTTGTGCATATAAAACAAAAATGGTGGGCATTACAAGACTCGAACTTGTGACATCTACCTTGTAAGGGTAGCGCTCTACCAACTGAGCTAAACGCCCTAAAATTATGCTTTTTAATTTACTCTTCGTTAGAACCTTTGTTACATTTCGTCACATAGATTTACTATGCTCCTCTTTCCACAAAGAACCTGCCTCGATTAAACTAAAAATCAAGAATTTTAAATCAACTAAAATGGCGCGGTGGACGGGACTCGAACCCGCGACCCCCTGCGTGACAGGCAGGTATTCTAACCAACTGAACTACCACCGCGCATATAAAAACTGGTGTCCTGTGATGGATTCGAACCATCGGCCACCTCATTAAAAGTGAGATGCTCTACCAGCTGAGCTAACAAGACATTTTCTCTAAACGTTAAGAGGTCGAAATTATAGGCAAATAGGTTTTAATTGTCAAGATAAAAACGGACAAATTTAGAAAAACATCTCTTTATCTATTAATAGCAACATTTTAATTGCAAAAAGCACACTTTGGTGCTGAATATAATTTCTATCCCCGCTTAAATTCAAGCGACTCTCTTTATGTTCGTTTTTGCTTCTAACCCCTACATATATGGTGCCTACAGGTTTGTATTGTGTTCCTCCGCCCTCGCCTGCGACACCGCTTATAGATATGGCATAGTCGGCATTGCTGACATTAATAACTCCTTCACTCATCTCTAAGACAACTTCACCGCTTACAGCGCCATGCTCTTGAAGCGTTTTACCGCTAACTCCAAGCCAATTCTCTTTCATGGTATTTGAGTAAGTGATAAGTGAGCCGTCTAATATTTTAGATGCATCATTATTTTTTGTAAAATAGTAGGTAAGAAGTCCTCCGGTGCAACTCTCGGCAAAAGCAAGTTTTTTGTTTTTTAGAGATAATTTTTCTATAATATAACTCATTATATTTGACGCTGTTATAAGTTTATTTGGCAACAGCTGCTTTGCAGAACCTATAAATTTCGATATATTGCCGTACTTTTTACTTCTAATGTCAATTATAAGCCATCCATCAATAAGAGTTACTACATCAATTTTCACATCATACATTTGCGCTATCGAAGTGAGCATAGCGATTGCACTCTCTCTATCCTCTTCAAACAGATGAATAGTTGCTTTGGAGTCTTCAAAGTTTAAGAGTATCTCCGGAAACTTCTGCATCTCATCCATATGAAGCACATTTGTAATTGAATCTTCATACTCCAGCAAGTAGCTTCCATCTTCAAAAACAGAACTGTTTGAGGGGATTAACATATCTTCTTTTAATATTTGATTATCTCCAGTAACCGTACATATAAGTTTTCCTACGGTTGAAAAGTGCTGTTTTGTGGTAACGATTATATGTCTTTTTGCTAAATGAAGCTCTTTGTCAAGATATAAAAATAGTGAATTATCACTCTCTTTAAAAAAAGTTATTGAGTGTATAAAATCAGTTTTTTGCTCTATTTTTCTTATTATATACTCTCGCAAAGGTAAGTTATATATAAATTTGTTTCCAATTAGGAGAAGATGTAGTTTCATATGGCAAACAGCCCCTTTGTCAAAAATATTTTTGCCTATTATAACACTGTTTTTACTTATTTAAAGTAGCTTTTAACCCTTAAAGGATACAATGCAAAAATTTTATACACTCTGGAATAAATATGGATTACAAAGATACGCTGCTGTTACCTACTACAAAATTTGAGATGAGAGGTAATCTCGTAAACAATGAGCCGATTAGATACGCTTCTTGGGATAACAAAAAAGTATACGAGAAGATGAAAGCAAACCGCAAAGATGCACAAAGTTTCACTCTTCATGACGGACCGCCATACGCAAACGGCCACACACACATCGGACATGCGCTTAACAAAATTTTAAAAGATATCATTATAAAACATAACTATTTTAGCGGTAAATCTGTCCGTTTTACTCCAGGTTGGGACTGCCACGGTCTGCCGATTGAGCAGCAAGTTGAGAAAAAACTTGGCGGAAAGCAGAAAAAAGAGCTTCTTGAAACTGCAAAAATCAGAGAGCTTTGCCGCGCTCATGCAGCTGAATTTGTAGATATTCAAAGAGAAGAGTTTAAAAAGCTAGGCGTTATCGCTGACTGGGAAAATCCTTATGTGACGATGGATTATAAATTTGAAGCAAACATCTACCGCACCCTTTGCAATGTTGCAAAAAAGGGACTTCTAATCGAGCGAAGCAAGCCCGTTTTTTGGTCATGGGCGGAGAGAACTGCACTTGCAGAAGCTGAAGTTGAGTATGAAGATAAAGAGGATTACTCGATTTTTATCGCATTTGAACTAAGCAGTGATGCAAAAGAGAAGCTAAACATCGTAAACAAGGCTGCTCTGGTTATCTGGACGACAACCCCATGGACGATTCCCGCAAATACCGGTATATCTCTAAACCCAGAAGAGGAGTATGTTCTTACAACAACGGGCTACATTGTTGCAAAAAAACTTCTTGACTCGCTAAATGAGAGCAAAATTTTAAGCGGTGAAGTCGCAAGAACTTTTAAAGCAAAAGAGTTTGAAAATCTTTTGGCTATAAACCCGTTAAACGGCAGAACTTCTCGCATAGTTTTAGGCGAGCATGTACTTGTTGAAAACGGAACAGGATGTGTCCATACTGCACCGGGACACGGTGAAGATGACTACCGCGTTGGGCTTGTATATGATTTGGAAGTGGTTATGCCTGTTGATGAAACTGGTTGTTATGATGAGACAATAGTCCGAGATGCTCTTATTCCAAACCCGCGAGATTTTGTAGGTCGCCACATCTTTAAATCTAACGAAGATTTGATTGCCCTTATGGGAGAGAGCGTTATACATGTTTCAAAATTTACCCACTCTTATCCTCACTGCTGGAGAAGCCACACGCCTCTGATTTTCAGAGCTACTAAACAGTGGTTTATAAGCGTCGATGAGAAACCAAAAGGGTGCGATGAAACGCTAAGAGAGATTGCCCTAAATGAAGTTGAAAAGACGCTCTTTTTTCCTGAAACCGGAAGAAACAGGCTAAAATCAATGGTTGCAAACAGACCTGACTGGTGTATCTCTCGTCAAAGAGACTGGGGAGTTCCTATCGCGTTTTTTAGAGTAAAAGCAAGCGGTGAAGTTCTGCTTGATGAGAAGGTTTTAAACTTTACGGCTATGGTTTTTGAGATGCACGGAAGCGATGCTTGGTACTCGATGCCAACGGAACAGCTGCTCTATCCGGGTGCGGGCTATAAGGCGGATGAGCTTGAAAAAGTAACGGACATACTCGATGTCTGGTTTGACAGCGGTTCTACTTGGTACTCGGTTCTTAAATCTCGCAACTATGACGCGGGAGAGTATCAGGCTGACCTTTATGTTGAGGGAAGCGACCAGCATCGCGGATGGTTCCAATCATCTATGTTTTTAAGTGCCGCGGTTGAGCACAAAGCGCCTTACAAAACAGTCCTTACTCACGGCTTCACGGTCGATGAGAAGGGCGAGAAAATGTCTAAGTCTAAAGGTAATGTTGTTGCACCGGAGTCTGTTTTAAAAGAGTACGGCAGTGAGATTCTTCGTCTTTGGGTAGCTTCAAGCGACTATCAAAGTGATCTCAAAATCTCTCAAAGTATCCTAAAACAGAGTGCTGAGAACTACCGTAAACTAAGAAACACTTTTAGAATTATGCTTGCAAATATCAATGATTTGAAATCACTCACGCCTTATAACGAAATGGGCGAGCTAGACAAGTGGATTTTAAGCGAAGCGAAAACTGTATTTGACAATGTTCACAAATCATTTAGCCACTATAACTTTGTTCACGGCATGAGTCTGCTAAATAATTTTGTCGTAAATGAGTTGAGCGGAATCTACATCGACATCACAAAAGACAGCCTATACTGCGATGCTATAAACGACCCAAGAAGAAACTCAAGCCAAAGCGCGATGGCTATTATGACTAAATCGCTTCTGACTCTTATCGCACCTATTTTAACTTATACGGCGGATGAAATCACAGAGCATCTTCCTGCGTTTTTAAAAGGCGACAAAGAGGATATTTTTGACTTTGTTTATGAGAGCATGGAGAGCGTTGATTCTACTTTTGACGCTGTATATATGAACAGTGCAAGAGAGAAGTTTTATGAGATAGTTGATGGGCTTAAAAAAGAA
>MIBZ01000054.1:0-557 GCA_001829675.1 Sulfurimonas sp. RIFCSPLOWO2_12_36_12
AACAACACCAACAGAGTTCGATGATCACTTAGAGTATGGAGATGGTGATGATGTAATCGATGCCTTAACAGGTAATGATTATGTGGAGGCTGGAGCAGGAAATGACACTGTATCAGGAAATGATGGTAATGATACTATCTATGGACAAGATGGAGATGATACACTTAATGGTAATCTGGGAGATGATTATCTAAATGCCGGAGAAGGAAATAATACAGTAAGCGGAGACGAAGGTGCCGATACTATTTATTCAGGTTCGGGAGTGGATACATTAAGTGGTGGAGCAGGCAATGATTATATCAATGCAGGTTCAGGAGATGACATTGTTGATGGTAATCTTGGAAATGACACCTTAAATGGTCAATACGGCAACGACACTCTAATAGGCGGCGAAGGCAACGATATACTCTTTGGAGATTATGACTATACAAGTTCAACATATGCAGTTGGTTCAGATACTCTAACAGGCGGAGCAGGTAATGACACACTAAAAGGTGGAGGCGGAAATGATACTTACATCTTTAACCGTGGTGATGGAGTAGATAATATCTATGATA
>MIBZ01000054.1:566-12631 GCA_001829675.1 Sulfurimonas sp. RIFCSPLOWO2_12_36_12
GATGGAGTAGATAATATCTATGATAACTATGCTTATGTATCATATTATGGAACATATTGGAGAGACGCAGGAAACGACACACTGCAGTTTGGTGAGGGGATAACTAATAGTGATGTAGCTTTCTTTATGGATGGAAATAATCTAACTATTGCTTATGGAGATGGAGATAAAGTAACTGTTACAAATCATAGCTATGATGGGGCTTACTTCCGTATGGAAAAGTTTGAGCTAGCAGATGGTGCATACATGACTTACTTAGATATTGAGCGTGTTATACAAGATGCGATAATTTATGCTGATGAGAATGGTATAGCATTAAATTCTGTTGAAGATATTCGTAATAATAGTGCACTCATGAATATTATGTCAACTTTCTGGCGTGATGGTATTGCAACACAAGAATATACGGCACCTATCGTTCTAGACCTTAATAAAGATGGTATTACTTCAGTCTCTTTAGATGATTCACATGTTTATTTTGATTATGCAGCTGACGGTTTAAAAGAACACACAGCATGGATTCAAAAAGGTGATGCTTTACTTGTAAAAGATATAAATAATGATGGTATTATAAATGATGGTGGCGAGTTGTTTGGAAACTATACTAAACTTGCTGATGGAACTATGGCTACGGATGGCTATGCAGCACTGGCTCAGTATGATGCTAACAGCGATGGAATAATTGATAAGAGTGATGCAGCTTATAGCGAAATCAAACTCTTCAAAGATACAAATATGAACGGCAAAACAGATGAAGGTGAACTCATAGACCTAAATCTTGCAGGTGTAACAGCAATTCATTTAAACCGTCTGGATGGCAGTATTTTTGTTCAAATCCAAGAGGATGGCAATATTATTACTAATGAAACTGTATACAATAGTGGAAATATTGAGGGTGCCGTTCGTGATGTATGGTTCAAGTATGATGATCAAGATACCATTACTGATAATGATACACTATATGGCACTACAGAAGTTGATAAACTAAGTGGTGGTGATGGTAATGATACTTATGTTATCGCATCAGGCGGTTTACAAGATATTATAGATGATAATGGTACCGGTGCTGATGTTCTTAAATTTACAGATGGTATCACTAAAGAGCGTATTATTGCTAAATGGGTGCGCGGAACAGATGATATATTATTGGCAATTAAAGCAAATGCAGAAGATGATGCATCTATTAATGAACTTGAAAACAGTATTCTTATTAAAAATTGGTTTAATGATAGTGGATTAATTGAAAACATTGAATTTTCTGATGGTGAAACACTAAATCGTGAACAAATATATGCCTTACTATCAGGTAATGGAATTGAAGATATAACTCTTCGTTCACTTGATGTAGGTAGTGATGTAACTGGTAACATTGGCAATGATGTTCTTTATGGTAGTCTTGGTAATGAGACATTAGACGCAAAAGAGGGTAATGATTACTTAAAAGGGCTAGAAGGTGATGATTACCTAATAGGTGGAGATGGTGATGACACTCTAGTAGGCGGAAGTGGTGATGATACTCTAGTCGGTGGTGATGATAATGACTTCTACATATTTAATAAAGGTGATGGCAAAGATACAATCTTAGATGGCTCAGGTGTAGATACTATAATGTTCGGAGATGGCATTGATCGTCGTGATGTTATAATAAACTACAATGGTGAAGATGTTGTAATGACATTTGCTTATGATGATGGAAGTGCATTGGAAGATAGTGATACCATTACTATAAAAAACATGGCAATAGATGGATTTGAAATTGAAGAGCTATTGTTTAGTAATGGCGATAGTTTCAGCATTTCAGAGCTTATAGAAAAAAATACAAACCACGCACCGACAACTCTATTCTCAGAATCAGCATACACTCTTACAGATGTAAGTTTACAAACGGGTATCGTACTAGCTAGAGACATAGACGGCGATACTCTAAACTATACTGTTTCAACTTTACCAGAAAATGGAACACTGAGTATTAATAAATACGGTATCTGGACATACGCCTCAAATGATAAATACAAAGGATTAGATAGCGCGGTCATTACAATAGATGACGGAAATGGTCTCTCAACTACTAAAACTCTAAACTTCGAAGTCGTAATCACAAATGTTGACCCAATAGTATTAGAGGCTCAAACAGATGTTATTTTACAAGATATAAGAGAAGCGACAGGAGATGTTGGAGCCACCGATGAAGACGGAGATATTTTAACTTACAGTATAACAACAGCTGCTTTACATGGAACGGTGAACGTAGATGAAACTGGAACATGGATATACAGTGTTGAGGGTACTTATATAGGAACAGATTCAGCAGTAATCACAGTCGATGATGGACAAGGCGGAAGCGTAACTAAGACTTTAAACTTTGATGCTAAAGTATCGGCACCATCAATAGATACGGTTGCATTTAACTTGTTGGAAGACAATATATCAACTAATAATCTAAATGTTTATAATCCAGTTGGTGGAGCATTGACTTATGAAATTATCGCAACTTCTGAAAATGGCACGTTTACGTTGGATGAAAATGGTGAGTACAGTTACAACCCTAGCCAAAACTATAACGGTTTAGATGCAGTAATAGTAAAAGTTACGAATGAGTACGGACTAAGTACGACAAGCACGCTTACTTTCGATATAGAAGCAGTTAATGATGCCCCAGTTACAACAGAAACAGAAGCATTTATACTTCAAGATGTAAGAGAGCAGGCAGGTGAAGTAGAAGCAACAGATGTAGACGGAGATGTATTGACATTCTCAGTAACAACTGCAGCACAACATGGAACACTCTCAATAGATGAAACAGGAGCATGGACATACAGTGTAGATGGTTACTATATGGGTGAAGACTCAGCAGTAATTACGGTTGATGATGGAAATGGCGGTACAGCTACTAAAACATTAACATTCGATGCCAGAGTTACAACACCAAGTCTAGCAGATGCAACAGCCAACCTATTAGAAGATAATCCTTCAAACGGAATATTCAATGTTGTAAACCCAATAGGCGGAGTATTAACATATGAAGTCCTGACAGCCACAGCAAACGGAGATTTCACGGTTGATGCAGACGGAAACTGGAACTACAATTCTAGCCAAGACTATAACGGTTCAGATGCAATAATAGTAAAAGTTACAAATGAGTATGGCTTAAGTACAACAAGCACACTCAGTTTTGAGATTGAAGCGGTAAATGATGCACCGATTGTAGCACTAGAGAGTGAAGCGTTTACTCTAATAAATATTCGTGATATTGATGGTAAAATCGAAGCGAGTGATGTAGATGGTGATACTCTTACATATACAGTAGATACACAAGCTGCAAATGGAATCGTGACAGTGGACAGCGAAGGAAACTGGCACTATAAGGCAGATGGTTCGTTTAACGGAACTGATTCGGCAACTATTTTAATAAACGATGGAGCTGGTGGTACGGTAACAAGTAGACTGGATTTTACAGTAGAAGGTTACATCTATGAAGGTGGAGATTTAGTTATTACTGATAATGGTGATGATACGCTAGTGATGGATAATCTCGATAAAAGTGACCTCGCATTCACACGCAATGGAGATAATCTTAATATAGCAGTTAAAGATCAAGGTTCAGTCACACTTACAGATTACTTTATAAACATACAGTCTGGTGTACAGAAGATTACAACAGCTCAAGGTGATATAAGCCTTGATAAAGATGTAATTAAAAGTGCAGATGTATTCATATGGCGTGGTTCAGCTGATGGAGACAGTAATGTTAAAAATCTTTTAATCGGCTCTAGTTACAATAATAGCTTAGATGGCAATAACCTTGATGACATCTTGTTTGGTGGAAGTAACTATGATTCTTTGAAAGGTTTTGGAGGAAATGACACATTAGTAGGTGGAGATAATTCTGATAATTTATACGGAGGAGATGGACATGATAACCTTTGGGGTGATGAAGAAAATGACTTTTTATATGGTGAAAATGGAAATGATAATCTATTTGGCGGTTTGGGAAATGATTTCTTATCAGGAGGAATAGATGATGATTTCTTATCGGGAGGAACAGGTTCAGATAGGTTAGAAGGAGGAGGAAGTAATGACACCTATTTCTTTAAAAAATATGACCAAGACTCAACAATTAATGATTACGATGGTATTGGGCGATTTCACTCTAAAGATGCAGGTTACGATACAATTAAATTTGACGATGGCATAAATAAAAATGATGTTAGTTTTATAATGGATCGAGGAAATTTATATATTCAGTATGGAGATACAGATACTATTAAAGTTAATAATCAAAATAATATTTACAATAAGATTGAGAAGTTAGAATTTGCAGATGGAAGTTTTTTAACAAATGATGATATAGATATTGTAATACAACAACTTAATGCATATGCTTCAGATAAGGGTATGTGGACATACAATAATGAAACTGTAAGAAATAATACGGAAATGATGGGTATTGTATCTTCTGCTTGGCGGGCTTAACCCTGCCCAAGTACAATTATAGAAATATAATGTGAATATGAAAGTGTTTGTGACAATGCTTGAGCTACCTATCGTTATTTTGACAGATCGTTTGAGGATTTTACAACCATGAACTTTGAATACATGAATGTCATTAAAATATTCGTACTAGACGGGGTTATGGAGATTGCGATTGCGGTTTTATCCGTCATGATCATTTGGAAGTTGATTATAACGCTCCACTCTTCAATTTTTGAGATGATAGAGCTTAAAGGGCTACAGCAGCTAGACGATATCGGAAATGAGATGCGCGAATTTGGAACAAAAATCTAATGAAAAAAAGTGAAATTCGAAAAAAGATAGAGGTCCTAGAGCACAACATATCAGTTGCTAAAACACTGCCGACTAGCGATAACACGCAAGCGCTGCTTGAGACCCTAAAAACGATGGTAATATCGGCCGTAAAGTCAGAGATACAATTATCGTATCTCTCCAGCTTCTTTATCTCCAAATATGGAAGTTAAAAAAGCTTTAAAACAAGAGCTGCTACTTTAGCAGCTCAGCCCTCTTCGCCTCATACTACTCTTTAGTAATAGCACCTTTCTCTAACAACCCAAACCAATACCTTATATCATCCTTATTTGAAACAGCCTCTTTAACCATTAACTCTTTATCTTTGAGTGTCTTAGAGCCTTAGAGATATGCTCTAGTGGTACATTGTTGTTTGCAAGAGCAAATAATATATAATTACAAGGAGGTAATTAAACATAAATTAAGGGTTTGAAAAAATGAATATATTATTTTTATTATTATTTATAACTATTTATTTACATATTTACTTTTGTGAAAAAGAACAAAAACAATTTTGTAAAATATGCAATAAAAACACTTGTCATAAAACAGAAATGGGATTATATGATTTAAAAGAGTTTGGAGGAGGATATCGAACAATTTGTAAAAAATTCAACTCAGATAATACAAATTGTAATTAGTTGCCCCGATAACTCCGAGAACCTTTAAAATAGGGCTTTTCTGGTTTTTATATATTATACGGACAACTCCGATAATACAGATAAGTGTTTAATAGTATGTTATAATTTTATAAATATAAAAAAAAGGATTTATTATGGCTTATGTTATACGAGACGGAAAACTTGAAAAAGCTAAACCTGTAACTAATCTTACTCCTGAACAAAAAAAAGTGCTGCGAGTCGGTACTGCAAAACAATCTTCTAAGCTAAGAGAACTTAAGGCTCAAAAAGAAGCAAGTTGAAAAATATTTCAATAAGTCCTCTATCTGCTCAAGAGTTAGAATCATTTTTTAAGAAACTTGATTTTTCAAAAGACTCTGAGCATATCCGAAAATACATTAGTATAGTTCGAGAAACAGCTGCTTGCCAGCAAGTTGTCATATATGAAGCTTATGATTTAAGCAAAGATGATATTTTTGGTTTTTTTGCACTTAAAACAACCCATGATGATATTGATAATATTCCAGGTATCATCGTTGAGTTTTTATATTTAAAAGTAGAGTATAGATCAAAAACAGAAGAGTTCTCAAATACAAAATATAGTTTTTTGCTACTTGACCATATTGTAAATATTGCGATAGATATTCAAAAGTTAGTAGCTATTAATCATGTTTATTTGGTTCCTATTAGTGATAGGATGAGAACTATATATAATGAGTATGGTTTTGTAAATATTCCAGGTTCTGGTAAGAATGAATATGAAGATTATATGGTATTTAATCTTTTAGATGAAGATCCAACTTTACTGTAAAAAAACACTTATTAATGGTAAAAAAAGTTGATAGTAGTGCAGAATCAAAACAATTCATAAAAGCTCTTTGTAAAGTGTGCCAAAAAAGTGTGCCAAATAGTATTTTAAATGTCGGTTATTGGCTTCATTTTTTATATTAAACCCCCTACTTATAGGGCTTTGATTATATATAATTAGTGTTCGAGTCACTCAGAACCCACCACTTAAAAACTTCATAATAAATTTATTTCTCAGAGTGTGGCACAATCCTGTACCCAATTCCATAAATACTTTCAATACAATTTTCAGGTAATTTTTTTCTAAGCTTTGAAACAAGTTTTCTCACATTGATAATATCTAGGCTTTCATTAATTGAATTATAGTAATCGGTAATATCCTTATTTGAGTATATTTTGCCAACATTGTCACTTAAAAGCTGCAAAAATATTATCTCATATTTTGTCAAAGTAACCATCGACCCGTTAACCTGCAATATGTTTGTCTCTTTATTGAATGTAGCGGAACCATTTAACTTTATTATTGTCTGGTTGTTTTGAGTACTGTTTTGAGTATCTTTTGTTCCTACTTTTTTTGATGCCCTTAGCAATACTTTTAATAAATCTTGATAGTCAATAGGTTTTTTTATAAACTGTTCAATACCCAAATTAATCAGAGGGAGCAAATACTTCGTGTCATCGTATGCAGAGATGATTATTACTATTTGCTTAGGGTTAATGCCATAGATAGTTTCTACCAGTTCAACCCCGTTAAGCTTAGGCATTTGTATATCAGAGAGGATAATATCATAATACTTAGACTCTTTTGCGTAAAACTCTTTATATTTTTTGATTGCCTCTTCGCCATTTTTTGCGCTATCGACTTGATTGAAAAATGTTTTTAATATCTCTCTTGTGTTTTCTCGCAGATCATCATGATCTTCAACAAAAAGAATGGATAAGTTTTTAGTGTGAACCAGCAACTCTTTGGAATTAAGCATATGGACCATCCTTTGTGATTATTTTATCAAATGATTATATCTATAATTGATTATATATTCAAGAAAATAAGATATTATTACAATAAAAGAGAATAAATGAAACTTATAATTAATGGTGAAACAAAAATTTTTAATGAAAATATAACTTTAGAAAAAATGCTTGAAGAGTTGAATTTAACAGGTAAGGTGATGGCAGCGGCTGTTAATATGGAAATTGTAAAGCAAGATAAATGGGATAGTTATGTGCTGCATGATATGGATAAATTAGAACTGCTTGATTTTGTCGGCGGAGGCTGATTCTATTACTACAACCGCTATTGCGTAATCCCCGTCATGAGTTATTGAAAGACTAGAATCCAAGATATTAAAATTATTTAACAGCTTCTTTGAGAGCCTTAATTTTGGCGCACCATATGATGTTTTATAGATAACAATGTCATGAAAGTTGCACTCTGCGCCGATGCCGACACCAAGAGCTTTTGAACAAGCCTCTTTGGCTGCCCAAAATCCAGAAGCTGTTTTGTGATTTTTAATAAGAAGTATCTCTTGGGGGGATAAAAATTTATGAAGAGCTTTTTCGCCAAATCGCTCAATTAAGCGATTCATGCGAGATGTTTTTATGAGGTCTATGCCAATCATTTACTGAATAACAAATTCCGTAAAATAAATGCCTTTTATGCTGCCATCAGACATCATAGCATTTAGTGTGTCAACAATTTGATCCGAAACTTTTTGCTTTCCTTTTTTCGAAGAGATCTCTTCTATTGTTTTAGAGGTTAAAATTCTTATAATTCTATCTCTAATAACAGGAGCTTTTTTGTCAAGTTCCATGCTTAATTCTTGCCCGTTTAATTCTAATGAAATAGTAGCTTTTAGATAGCGTCTTCCCGCATCACTTTTTAAATTAACGGTAAAAGTGTCAAGTGGGTACAAAATTCCAATATCACTCAATTTTCTAGAGCCCATATCGTCTGAATCTTCTCTTGATCTGTTTGAAGCAGCTTTTTGCTCAACCGGAGGAGCAACATGTTCTACCGCGACAGGTGCCGGATGTTCTTCTTCGCCCATCAAAAGAAAAGCTACTACTGCCCCACCAACGATAATAAGCACTAAAACAGCAATAATAATTATCATCAACTTATTACTTGATTTTTTAACTTCGTGACCTATTTCTTCTTTAGTCTCTTTGCCAGACATCATTCATCCTTGAGTTTAGTTTTGTTAGTATATCAAAATTTATACTATTTATAAAACAACAGCCATTTAGTCGCAAGTTGTTATGTTAAGAGTTTTTATAATTTCTTCAAAAACTTCGCCGGCTACGCGGTCCATGTCATCTTGATATTCAATAACCACAACATCTTTTTTATCAGATATTTTACAAGTGTATGTTTCAGGCTGTATTTCATATTTGGAAATTATTTTATCAATAGTAGAGCACACATACTCACCTTCTTCTTTTCCTTCATATGCTATTGATAATTTAGAAAATTTTTCTTCACTTCTTACTTGTGCATCCATACAACAATTTCCTTTTAAAATATTTAGTGTGGGATTATACAATTATTGAAGTAAAACAGATTTAAATGTTTGTTGAATCAATACCATTCCAATAGTTTTGTAACTTCATCGACTATAAAAGTTTTAATATTTGATTTTTCTAACGGTTTTTTGCAAACAAGTGCTTTTGAAATATTTTGCATACTTGCCTCTTTTAGTCTAGCATCCATTCCAAAAACTTCTCTTACATCGCCGACTAAAGTAACTTCACCTATAAAAATGGTTTTTTTTGAAATTGCCCGATTGCGAAAACTGCTGATAATCGCTGCTAAAACTGCCAAATCGGCAGATGTTTCTGTAATTTTTATCCCGCCGGTTATGTTGATAAACACATCATAGCCAGAGAGCGGAATTTCAAGTTTTCTCTCTAGCAGAGCCAATAGCATATTTAATCTATTTGTATCAAATCCCGTAGCCTGTCTCTTGGAATTTGCAGTGTGTGATTCTGATACGAGCGCTTGAACTTCAAGAATTATTGGGCGAGAGCCTTCCATGATAACGGTAAGTGCAGAGCCGGCTTGTTCTGAATCACGGTTGAAAAACCTTGAGCCGACATCAGTTGCAGACACCAGCCCGTCACTTCTCATCTCAAAAACACCTATTTCGCTTGTTGGTCCAAAACGGTTTTTAAATCCTCTTAATATTCTTAGCTCTTGTGACGAATCACCTTCAAAATAGAGCACGGTATCTACCATATGCTCTAAAACCCTAGGTCCGGCAATTGAGCCCTCTTTGGTAATATGTCCTATAATAAAGATAGCTATATTTTTATCTTTGGCTATTCGCATCAACTCAAAAGTAATTTGTCTAACCTGAGTTACGGAGCCGGGTGCAGAAGATATATTTTCCGAGTAGAGTGTTTGAATAGAGTCAATAATTATGAAAGCATAGTTACGATGTTCAAGCTCAATCAAAACCTGCTCAAGTCTTATTTCACTAAGCAGATATAGAGAGTCGTGATTTGCTTTTAGCCTATTTGCACGAAGTTTTATCTGTCCGCTTGATTCTTCTCCTGTCACATAAAGAACATTTTGTCCGCTAGAGGCTATGTCGCCGCCAACTTTTAGAAGCAGGGTTGATTTTCCTACACCGGGGCTTCCGCCAATTAGTGTGAGTGAACCGGGCACGACTCCTCCACCAAGAACCGTGTCCAACTCAATACTTCCTGAACTAAATCTAAAAACCTCTTCCTCTTTTATCTCATTTATGCTTAATGCCTTTGCAGATGAACCCGATGTTGATTTTGTCTGTTTTACAACTTCTTGTTGATGTTCGCTTAGCTCTACAAATGAGTCCCACGCTCCGCAGTTTGTGCATTTTCCCATCCATCTTGGAGTTGTTAAACCGCAGTGTTGACACTCAAAAAGAATCTTTTTTTTGGACATATTTTTAGCCTTTTGGAAGGATTTGGAGAATTATACACTTATAGTTCATGAGATGTTAAAAATATGGCAAATTGTCATATTTAGTGTAATGATTTTGTAATAATTAGCACATATAATTCAATAACAAAATAACAGAAGGTAATAAAAATGAATAATTTGTTAAGAAAATTAGAACTTCCGATAGTTTATACATTGTCTTTTATGTGGTTGGTAATAATAGCGACCAATATTACTATATCTTTTATACTTTTTGCAGAGTTGATTTAATCTGTTTTTAATTTAGCTATTTGTAATAATATAGTAATAATTTAGACATACAATTTAGCACTTTAAAACTAAAATAAGGCAAAAATTGGTATGAAAAAATTCTCTATTAAAATTCAGATTCTTCTACTTACAACACTCTCATTGACACTTTTGGCAATGATAACTACTTACATAGCGAGTTCAAAGAGCAAAAATGCTTTGATAGCAAATAGCTACTCTCAATTAACCACCGTTCGCGATGTTAAGAAAAATCAGATTGAAAATTCTTTCAAAAACTGTGTAGTAGATATTGATGTTTTGGCAAATAGCAATAATCTTCAAAATATAACATGGGATTTACTAACTGTTTATAATGATTTGGAGGTTAAGGAAAATGAACCGTTTCCTGTAAATGACCCATCTGCAAAAGAGCAGAGATTACCGCATGAGGTATATTTTCAAAAATACCTAAAAGATTATGGATATAGCGACATTTATGTAATTGCGGCTGAGCATGGGCATGTAATGTACAGTGCCGCAAAAAAATCCGATTACGGTACAAATCTTACCTATGGCTCATTGAAAGATAGCGGACTTGGTGAAGTTTATAAAAAAACTTTGCAAAATAATCGCCCAACTTTTGTAGATATGAAACCTTATGAACCTGATGATAACTCTCCGGCTATGTTTATCGGGACACCTATCGTTGTTAGCGCAGAAGTTAAGGGTGTGTTGGTCTTTAAAATAGATAACATGTTAATTAAAAATGTTATGCAATACCGCCAGGGTTATGGAGCGTCTCAAGAGGATTATCTTGTGGGACCTGATAAACTTATGAGAAGCGACAGTTATCTTGATCCAAAAGGTCACTCCATACAAGCTTCTTTTGCAAATCCTTCAAATGGTTCTGTCAATACGGAAGCTTCTAATGAAGCGTTAGCCGGCAAAACTGATACTAAAATAGTTATTGATTACAATAATAATCCTGTTTTATCCTCTTTTTCTACAATCAGCGTGGGTGAAGATTTTAAATGGGCAATACTCTCTGAAATAGATGAAGCGGAAGTTCTTAGTGTTCCAAACAGCATTAGAAATACTCTGATTATTTATTCTTTGATTCTTTTAGTCATAATAATTGCTATATCTATATTTTTGATTAATAAAAGTTTAATCAAACCGATAGAAAAATTTAAAGAGACACTTCTTAACATAGGTAACAATAAAAACCTTACTTTGAAGGTAGACGAAAATGCTCCTTTAGAGCTTTCTCAAATGGCAAAAAGCTTCAATGATTTGATAAAAGAGCTTAAAGATTTGATAGAGACTTCTAAAACTAGCGCAAGCGAAAATGCTTCAATCTCGCATGAGCTCTCAACAACTGCCATGGGTGTTGGAGAGAATGTTGAGAGAAGTGTTGTTGTTATTGATGAGGCTACCAAAAAAGCAAATGAGATAAAAAATGAGATTCAAAATGCCATCTCTGACGCCATAGAGAGCAAAAAAGATATTATCAAAGCAAACGACAATCTTAACCTTGCAAGAGATGAGATAGTAACTCTAACGCACAAGGTTCAAAGCTCTGCACAGCTTGAGATTGAACTCTCAAATAGGATGCAGACTCTCTCTCATGAGGCAAATGAGGTTAAAAATGTTTTAGAGATTAT
>MIBZ01000055.1 GCA_001829675.1 Sulfurimonas sp. RIFCSPLOWO2_12_36_12
AAGCTCTGCATTGTCTCTTAAGATAGCAAATAGAACCAAAATTACAATTAAAAAAGCTGATGCATAGATGGCTACCCTGTTTGACTTAGACTCTACCATAATTAGACTCCTCTTTTACTTCATATTCTTTAATATTTACCCAGTTACCGACCAAATCTTCATCAGACTCAATCATGATTTTATTAAAGTGCTGATCATATCCTATGAAAAATCCATCCTTTTGACTCTCAATAAGAACGTCAAGTTCGCCGCCAAAAGCTTTTCTAAACTCAAAGTTTTTAGCCTTAACTACATCTTCTAGCTCATGAAGTCTCTCTTTTGCTACTTTACCGCCGACTTCAGGCTTCATAGTCGCAGATGGTGTGCCGTCACGCTTGGAGTATGTAAATGCATGCAGATGCGTTAGCGGCAACTCTTTTACATTTCTCATTGCCTCATCCCAAAGCTCTCTGCTTTCTCCCGGATGACCTGTGATAAAATCAGTCCCTATCGCAAAACCTTTGCCTGCGAGAAGTTCAAAAAGCTCTCTGTCTTGTTTGTACATGTTTCTTCTGTTCATAAACTTTAGCATCTGAGGCGAAGTGTGCTGAAGCGCTATATGAAGATGACGTTCTAGCCACGGCTCATCTAAAATCTCTTTAAACTCATCGGTTATCTGAATCGGCTCTACGCTTCCAAGTCTTATGCGTCTTACTCCGCGGATTTGTGAAATTTTCTTCATAAGAGAGGCGATTGAGCTATCTGTTTTTTGACCGTAGCTTCCGACATTTGTCCCCGTTAAAATGAACTCTCCAAAACCGTTAGCACCAAGTCTTCTTATCTGCTCCAGTATCTTCTCTTCGTTCATACTTCTTGCATCGCCGCGAACATAAGGAATTATGCAGTAAGAACAACGAAAGTTGCATCCCTCTTGAATCTTTATAAACGCTCTGCTCTTGCCGATAAAATCATCAACTACGCTCTCATCAATATGGTTCAAATCGCCAGGCTCGTAATAAGGCTCTTCACGGCCAAGCATCTCGTCTATTTTCTCTTTTTCACTCTGTCCAAACACGCCTGAAACTCTGCCCTGCTCCAGCAGTTTCTCGCCTTTTGTATGAGCCCCGCAGCCTGTTAGAAACACTTTTGCGCCGCCGCTGTTTTCTACATGCGAAATGTATGAACGGACATGTGAATCTGCTCCGTTTGTAACCGTGCATGAGTTAACGACAATCATATCGGCTTCGCTCTCATTTTCAGTAACGTCATACTCCTGCATAGCGCTCATCATAACTTGCGAGTCATAAAGATTTGTTCTGCATCCAAAGGTTTTAAAATATACTTTTTTTTTCATCTATACTGCTTCATCTGTTGCAAATGGAGGAGCTTTTTTAGCAGACTGTTCCAAATGGAGCATTTGAGTTGGGTATGCTATGGTTATATCATCCTCTGCCAGAAAAGCATCTACAATCTCGGTTGATATTGAGCTTCTTAGAGTGAGCGTTGCATAAGCATTTGTTAAATACCATGCACTTATATTTATGCCGTTGGGAGCTATAAACGAGAAGATTCTCGGCTCCACATTGCTGTTTTTGAGACTGTAATCGCTTCTTAATTTATTTAGTTGTTTTCTAGTAATATCAGTATAGCCTTTTGAGAACTTCTTAGTTATCTCTTTGGCTAAATGGATAGCTTTTTTGTGGTTTGAGTCGTATGTAATAGTTATATCAATGCCGTCCCAAACTGTTTTTAGCGAGCTGTGTGTGTAGTTTGCTATCATTCTTGTAAATACATAGTTGTTTGGTATAAAAATTATTCTGCCGGCTCTTCTGTTTTGTAAAACTGTCGTTAGCGTTACATCTTCTAAAAGCGTCATGCGCAGCAGTGATATGTCCATAACATCACCCACGAATGTCGTTCCATCCATATCTACACGGATTCTGTCGCCGACATGTATGCTTCCGCCAAAAACTATTACCAGCCAACCGAGTATGCTCATAAACCAGTCTTTCATGGCAATAGCGATACCCGCAGATGCAAATCCTAAAATGGTAACAAGATAGCTTACATTTTCAATATAGCTGAAAAATAGAATCAAAATAATAAGCGTAAAATTAATAAAGGTGATAATTTTGTTCGCCATATAAAATCGTTCGTTATCTTTTATATACTTCTTAACAAAAAGCTTAAGTAAAAAGAAAATAATAAAAACTACTAAAATAATGACGCCGATTTTAACAAATTTTACTATCTGCGACTCAATCTCTTTATTTATATTTGTCTCAATAATCTCTAATCTCTTTTTATAAACATCAGCCGTAACACGCATAGTATCGAGTGCAGATTCAAATCTTTCCAACTGCTTTATTTTAAGTTCTAACTGCTCTTTATATTTATGTTCCGTATCAATAGCTTCTATCTGAGTATATATATGTATCTCTGTTCTTAAAAGAGCAATCAACTGATTTAGCTCATCTTTTTTCAAAACATAATCACTAAAGCCCTTATCCAGTGTTTTGATAAGTGAAATACCTATAAAAACATCTATTGGATTAGTTATAGAGGGGATTTCATCTATATTTGGAGGAGTTAAAAGTATCGAGAACGGCGAGCTGTCTTTTTTCTTTAATTTTTCAATTTGTGATGTTAAAATTTTTTCTCGCGCTACTAATGCGTTTAATTCATCCGTTTCACTAAGGGTTTTATCTCTCTTTTTTTGAAGATAATTAATTCTCTCTACTATTTTATCTAAACTGTCTCTTACCTCTAAAGATGTGAGGTATGAAGCATAGCTTCTCATCCAGACACTATCTTTTTTTGCTATTTTCTCTTCAATATCCCTTAGCTCTATAACATATTGTGAAATTTTCTCTTTAATTATATTTTCTTCAGCGATTCTAATCTGCTCAAGCTCTTGCTCTGTTACTTTTGCTGCGCCTCTTACGCTCTCAGAGTATAATAGAGATGACGCAAGCAGCATGTAAAAAAATATTTTTTTCATTACGCTTTTCCAAATTTGTTTAAAACACACATAACTGTTCCGACATCTACTTTATCGGTAATAACTACATCTCCGATACCAAGAGGAAGAATAAATGTTATAGATGAGTCGGAACTTTTTTTATCCAGAAAGAAAGTTTCATAAAAATTTTTAACATCATTTATTATGTAACTTGTAGGCAGATTGTATTTTTCTAAAAGTGCTTTAACCCTCAAAGCCTCTTTTTCGCTCATAAGATTCATTTTAACAGCCATCTCGTTTGCCATAACCATGCCGATTGCAACAGCTTCACCATGTAAAAATTTTTTATACGCTGTTTCGTTTTCAATAACATGCCCAAAAGTATGCCCATAATTTAGAGCTGCCCTTAAACCATGCTCTTTTTCATCAGCAGAGACAACATCAGCTTTTGTTTGCACTGCTTGTTTTATAGCCTCTTGTAAAATTTCCGGCTTTTTCAAATCAGCACTCTCTAAAAATTCAAAAAAATCTTTATTGAATGTTACTGCCATCTTGACTACTTCTGCCACTCCGGCACCAAACTCCCGCTCCGGAAGCGTAGTTAAAAAATATGGGTCAATATATACGGCACGAGGCTGATGAAATGCACCGACAAGGTTTTTTCCGTACTTGTTATTCATGCCTGTTTTTCCGCCGACACTTGCATCAACCTGAGAAAGAAGAGTGGTTGGAATCTGAACAAAATCTATCCCTCTTTGATAGATACTCGCCGCATATCCGGTCATATCACCGATAACACCGCCGCCAAAAGCAATAAGCATTGATTTACGATTAAAGCGATGTTCAAAAAGGGAATTCAGTATCGTATCGATGCTCTCTTGATTTTTATACTCTTCGCCATCTTTTAAAGTTATGACATGCAGCTCTTTTGCGCTGATTTTTGACAGAAGATAATCTAGGTGCAATTTAGAAATTGTAGCGTTGGTAACTACCGCTACTTTTGTATCAAAATGTATCTTGGGAAGCGTATCTATTGTAATGTCATATGAGTCGTCTACAACTTTTTTAAGCTCTATGTGTACTTGCATTATTGTTCCAGAAATTTAATTAAATAAAATGGATATATAATACTTAAAAAAAAATAATAAACGGCTAAATCAGTGACTTTATATCTGTACCGGTATGAAAATTTGATGATTATCATCAAGCTTATGATAAAGTCTTTCACTGTCGGTTGACAAAAGAGAGTAGATTTTCTTTTTTGTTAATTTTTTTGTAAAAGGCAAAATCTGAATAAAATCATTTTTATTTTTTAATTTTTTTATCGGATTTTCACTATCTTTTATGATTTTAATATTTTTAGAAAAAATTGTAGAGAGGTTATAGTAGTGCTCAATTACCTGCTCTTTTGCCTCTTGGTGTTCATTTATATAGTTATAAAGCTCTATGTTTAAGTGCATCTGCGCGGAGATGTCAAATATGGTTGATGAAATTTTTTCCAAATCACGGTTGTCGCCTAAAATAATAGAAGCGTCTTTTACGGAAGACAATACCTTGTTTGCTATTTTAAGCACTGGAACATGCGCCTCATATAGGGTTGTTCTCATATTATAATCATCAAATATCTCATTTGGAACAATAACCAAACCGACATGATATTTTTTTATGTCATTAAAAAAATTCTTTTTTTGATTTATGCCGTCGTAATCAATATCTATAATTACCGTCTCATCTCTAAACTCTTTAATTTTCCAGATAAGATCAATATTATTAGGATTTACAATTCTAATAATTAGATTGTGACCCAATTTTTTATGTGCAAAAATTGTTCTGCTGACAAGTTTTTCTGTTGTTTTAAAATTTATCAAGTCCATATCAAGATAGAGATATAGATTTGAACCAAATGGCTCTGGAAACTGCCCCAGTTCTCTTTTTATGGCTATATAGACAGATTTAAGCACCACCGGATCACCTACTAAAAGCAATAAATCATTAGGTTGAATCATTCTACGGCGGCTTGGCATAATCAATTTTTTATTTCTGTATATTGCAACAATACGCCACTCTTTTTGCTCAATTACACCAATATGTTTATAAACAAAAGAGCTTCCAAACGGAACTAAAACTTCCATGATTTCACCCTCGCCCATCCCGACATTTTGGGCTATAACCGGAACATTCGGCAGATAATTAAGAAGTCTTGAAGAGAGAATTTCATTTGAGTTGATTAAAACAACATTTTGGTCTTCATTTTTTAAATTCCATTTATTTAAAACTATGATACGAAGCTGTTTTTTTATACTTCTAATATTTTTTATTGTATGCTCTGTATCAAGCGGGTTATCCATTACTACTATGGCTTGAGCAAACTCCATTTTTAATAAATTGGCAAGTTTATACAGGCTTGTGGGGTCAAACTCATAGAATTTAAAGCGTGATGCGTTTATATTTTTATATATTTTATGTTTTGGCTGGACAACATAGTAGATGTTTTCGCTAGTGTATGTATCTATAACCCTATTTATAAAGTGTTCAGCTACTTCACCATCACTAATAATTAATATTTTTTTCATATGTTATCTTCTAAAAAATTTTTGACATTATATCATTAATAAATTTTATAACCATTCACCTACTTTATTGATACTCTTTTTTCATCATTAATTTTGGAAAAGCGTTTTCACCGCTATGCTCATCATCATCATTAAGTTTATTTTTACATATACTTTCTTTGGATTTTAAAAGTTTTTCTTGCTCAAAAACTATTTTTTCCAATTTATTTATTTTTTCTATTAATTTTTTATTTTCTAATTTTAAATCTTTTTTTTGTATATCTGCTGAATGTAAAAAAGAAAATATTATTAAAGCAATAACTATAATTTTCATAAACCGTTATCCTTTTTTGCTTAATTTTACACCCATTTCTGCATGGTGCGTATATGGAAATTGATCAAAAAGAGCCAAATCGTTAACTACATGTGTTTTGCACAAAATAGCCAAATCTCTAGCCAGAGTCTCTGGATTGCAAGAGATGTAGAGTATGTTTTCATATCTTGAAGCAAAATTGCATGTTGCTTCATCCATCCCGCTTCTTGGCGGGTCTACAAATATTGTGTTAATGCCATAGGAGGAGATATCTATATCTTTCATTCTGTTAAACTCCCTGACGCCATCAAGAGCCTGCACAAACTCTTCAACGCTCATGCGCACAAACTCTATATTTTCTACACTATTTAAGCCCATGTTTGTTTTTGCCGCATTAATTGATGATTTTGATATCTCTGTCGCCAAAACTTTTCTGAACTCTTTAGCAAAAGGTATAGTAAAATTTCCTGCACCGCAATAGAGCTCAAGCAAATCACTATCCGTATCGGATAAATTTTCTAAAGCCCACGAAATCATCTGCTCATTTACTTTAGAGTTTGGCTGTGTAAAGCTATTTTCAATATAGTTAAATCTAAATTCACTGCCGTTTATTTTTAAAATTTCTGTTATATAATCTTGCCCTGCTACTACTTTTTGCCCTCTGCTGCGCCCAATAATATATATTTCGAGCTCCGCTGCAATCTTGGTAGCAATCTCTTTCCAAGCGGCATCCAAACTTCTATGATATAGCAATGAAACAACTATCTCTTTGCTGTTTGAGCTTAAAAAATCAACCCCGAAAAGTTTAAAATCTATGTTATTATCTTTTATTGCTTTTAAAAGCTTTGGCATTAAAACATATATCGGGCGGCTCACTTGCGGACACTCATCTATCAAAACTACGCCATTTTTATCTATATTGTTCATCGCATAATGTATCTCATCGTCCATATGCCAAATTTTAAACTCGCTTCTTGAACGATAATTGCTGTCCGGTGATTTAAAAACAGATATATTACCACCATAAAAAGGTCTAAATCTATCTTTGTTCAACTCTACTTTTAAAGATAACTGATACTCATATCCGCCATCATAAACTACGCAAGCACCGCACTTGCCAAAATATTTACAATTCATATTATCTTCTTTATTATCTATTTAATTGAAGCTATAAGATTGCCAATTAATAGATTCCATCCATCAATGAGAATGAAAATAAGTATTTTAAAGGGGAGTGCTATCATAACCGGCGGCAACATCATCATACCCATGGACATAAGAATAGAAGCGACAACCATATCGATTACCAAAAACGGTAAAAAGAGTAAAAATCCTATCTCAAAAGCTGTTTTTAACTCACTTATTACAAATGCAGGAATTACTATTGAGAGAGGCACATCCGCAACGGTTGCAGGATTTTCCATCTTTCTTATGCGTAAAAACAGAGCCAAATCCTTCTCTCTGGTGTTTCTAATCATAAAATTTTTAAACGGCAGTGTAGTTTTATCAAACGCCTCTTCATATCCTATTTTTTTCTCCACATATGGCTTAATCCCGTCTTCATAAGCTTTTATTCCGACCGGTTCCATCACGAAAAAAGTCAAAATCATCGCAAGCATTACCAAAAGCTGTGTTGGAGGAACTTGCTGAGTACCAAGAGCTTGTCTTAAAAAGCCAAAAACAATTACAAATCTTGTAAAAGTTGTCATTACAAGCACCATGCTCGGCGCTAAAAAAAGCAGTGTCAGAAGAACAAGCACATTCAGCGAGCTGACAAGCTGCTGCGGAGAATCAGGAGCTGAGAGCTCAAAATTCATCGTAGGAATCTTTACTGATTCAGCCCCAAATATTGGGATTATGCCCAATACTAAAATTAATAAAAAAAATCTAAACATTATCTACTTTCTGCCTTACTCAAAACTGTTTTTTTTTAATTTTTCATCAGGCTTTGAGTCAAATACCCTATACAAAATATTGGGCTTATAATACCACAAAAAAAATTAGCCTCAACTGCTAAAAAAGAATTTTTAATAACTTTATTCCAAATATAAGGGCTTATGGGTATAATTTTGCCAACTAATCAAAAGAGTTAAATATGGACAAAAATAAGATAAGTATAGTTATTTTGGCTGCCGGAAAAGGAAGCCGTATGAAATCTCCTAAAGCAAAGGTTTTACACACTGTTTGCGGCAAAGAGATGCTCTATCACATCATAAAATCTTCTCGTGAAATCAGCAACGATATCACGGTAGTCGTGGCACATCAAAAAGATGCAGTTGTGAAGCAAATAAGCTCTTACTTTGATGATATAAATTTTGTAATTCAAGATGCTGATAATTTTCCCGGAACGGGCGGAGCTATGAAAAATATCTCTGTAAAAAATGAAAAAGTTCTGGTTTTAAACGGAGATATGCCACTACTGACAGCCGATGCTTTGCAAGGATTTTTGGGTTGTGATAACGGCATAATTATGTCTATATTTGATTTGCAAAACCCCGATGGATACGGTCGCGTTATTATAGAAAATAACCAAGTTCAAAGAATAGTCGAACAAAAAGATGCCTCTGCAAAAGAGTTGAGTGTAACAACCGTAAATGCCGGAATATACGCTTTTTCCAAAAATATCTTAGAGAAATACATTCCTCTGCTTAGTAACGATAATGCTCAAAAAGAGTACTACCTCACCGATGTTATCTCCATGGCAAGAGCCGATGGCTTAAATATCTCTCCGCTTCTGGTTGACGAGGAGCGTTTTAAGGGCGTTAACTCTAAAAAAGATTTATCAGACGCTGAAGAGATTATGCAAGATAGAATCAAAACTTCATTAATGGAGTCGGGAGTAATTATGCAGCTTCCTTCGACAATCTACATCGAAGAGGGAGTGACTTTTGAGGGCGAGTGCATAGTTGAAAACGGCTGCCGCATAACCGGAAATTCCAAGATAATTAACTCTCACATAAAAGCGCACAGCGTCATAGAAGATAGCATAGTGAAAAACTCAGATGTAGGACCTTTAGCGCATCTTCGCCCAGCCTGCGTCATAGAAGATACACATATCGGAAACTTTGTAGAAATTAAAAAATCCACCCTAAAAGGCGTAAAAGCGGGGCATCTGAGCTACATAGGCGATGCCACGGTAGATGAGGGCACAAATATCGGTGCGGGAGTTATCACATGCAACTATGACGGAATCAAAAAGCATGAAACAATCATCGGCAAAAATGTTTTCATCGGAAGCGACAGCCAGCTTGTTGCACCCATAACTATTGAAGATGATGTGATGATTGCCGCAGGAACAACGGTTACAAGCGGCAGAGTCGAGAGCGGCGTCCTTGCCATAAGCAGAACAAAACTTAGAACGATAAAAGATTTTTATTATAAGTTTTTTAATAAATAGCTAAAATTATTTAATATCAACTATTTTAGGTTAGATTTATTACCCATCATAGGCGACTCCATTCCCATCATCATCTCCTGATCAAGCATCTTTTTAAATTCAGCTTTTTGCTCAGGTGTTAAAATTTCATATACGCTTGAAATCATCTCTGCTCTTTGGCTGATTTTTTTCTCCTCTCTCTCTTTTGACAACTTCATAAAAAGCTCCTTGTCAAAGCCTTTATCACTAAAAGCAGTTGAAATTTTCGGCATATTTTGCATATTTTTCATCATGATTGCTTTTATTTTTTCTCTTTGTTCATCACTAAGATTAAGAGACATCATCTGTGCCATAATCGGATTTTTATGGTTTTGTCCCATGCCTGATTTTTGCATCATTGCACAATTACACATGCCTTTATCACTATTCATCTGCGCAACCGCCAAAGAAGATGTAAGCAACAGTGCCAAACCTAAACTCGTTATAATTTTCTTGTTCATGGTGAACTCCTTTTGTTTTTTTATAGTAGAAGTTACCGCACTAGCGCGGCTATCTCTCTATCTATCATGAAAAGACCTCTGCCTTCCATGCCTATAATCTCAAACTTATCAAGAATCTCTTTAAAAAGCTTCTCTTCCTCGTGCTGTTCACTTACATACCACTGTAAAAAGTTAAAAGTCGAGTAATCTTTTTCGCTAAGAGCGGTATCTACCAAATCAAGAATCAATTTTGATATAAGAAGCTCGTGATTGTAAGTTTTTTCAAAAACATCTTTTAAATCTATAAACTCATTATGAGGTTTATTTATCTGTTCTATTGTAGCCGTAGCACCTGTCTCATTGATATAGTCAAAAAGTTTATAAGCATGGCTTAACTCCTCTTTCGAGTGGTCTTTAAAAAAATTGGCACTTCCGTGCAGCCCTCTATTTGCGCACCATGCACTCATAGCCAAATAAATATTTGAAGAGTACATCTCCAAATTGACCTGTTCGTTAAGTCTTTGAATCATTTTTTGTGTCAACATCGTATATCCTTTAAATTATTTGTTCACGAATCTGCTTACACCTCATTACGGATTTTTCAATGAAAAACTCTTTTTGTTTAGGTGTTAAAACTCCTAATAACTATCAAACAACCTCTGTATCTTAGAAACATCATGTGACATTGCGTGAAGCGGTTTTGCATTTTTGCCTCTTATACTCCTTTCAAAAATATCTCTGCTGCTCTTATCTTGGTAGATAATGCCTAGAGGCATCGGGGAAAATTCAAAAGCTTTTTTAAGTGCTGCATGAAAGTCGGAACTATCATGCGTATCATCCAAAACATAGCTGTTTTCTTTGAACCAATGATAAGTATTTGTATTGTTAAAAGTCGGGCATGGCTGCAAAATATCAACAAGCGCGTAACCGTTATGTCTAAATGCAGCTTTTAAGACCTCTTTGGCATGCACTGCGTCGCCTATGTTTACACGGGAGACAAACCCTGCTTTTAAAGAGAGAGCTACTGCAAGCGGGTTAAAAGGCTCATTGACGACGCCGCCCACTTGGACTTTTGTCACAAAACCTTTTTGGCTCGTAGGCGATGCCTGCCCCTTTGTAAGACCGTAAACCATGTTGTTATGGACGATATGCACGATATCGACATTGCGTCTGATGGTATGAATAAAGTGGTTTCCGCCCTCTCCGTACATGTCGCCGTCTCCGCCCTCTGCCACAACGCAAAGATTTGGATTTGAAAGTTTTACAGCACTCGCAACAGGCAAGGCTCTGCCGTGAAGAACTCCAAACATATTTGTATCAATATAGTACGGAGTTTTTGCGGCTTGCCCTATTCCTGAGACGATTACACTGTTTTTTTTATCCACTTCCAGTTCTTCTAAAACCTCTTTTATAAGTTTTAAAATACCGAAATTTCCACATCCCGGACACCAAGCGACATCCACATTTTCTCTATCAAACAAAGAACTCATAAGAACTCCTTTAGGGATTTTCCAATCATAACGCTTAACTGATCCACAAAAAAACTAAAACCGTTTGACTGCAAGATTTGATTGTCTATTTTTATATCATGGAGTTTAAGTTGGTTTGCAAATGCTCCGTTGGCACTGTTCTCCACGACGATTTTATACTTGAACCTCCCAAGTGATTTCAGCTGTTCTTTGCTTAGCGGATGCACCCAAGCAAAATGAACATGCGCAAGACGAGGATTGTTTAGATTTTTCAGACTCTCACAAATAGCACCGCGAGTCGAACCCCAGCCGATAACGGCAATATCTCCATCGCCTATAACCTCTGGAGCAATCGCTTCTGCTGTTAGCTCATCATTTTTGCGTGCGCGTTTAGCGACCATTTTTTCACGCATTTTATAATCTTCCGTAATCTGCCCTCGCTCATCGTGCTCATCTCCTGCTGCACAAATCAAGCCGTCTCCAAAACCGGGAACAGCTCTGGGGCTTATACCGTTTTTTGTATCTTCGTATCGCACATAATCTTCAGCGCTTTTTACGATGTATCTATGCTGTTCGTACGAGGAAAAATCCACATCTTCAATCATGGAGATAGAGTCTGCCAAATATTGGTCGCTTAAGATGATTACCGGAGTTTGATATTTGTCCGCCATCTCAAAAGCAAGATAACCATAATCTATGCACTCTCTTAAACTCCCCGGTGCTAAAACGATGCGAGGAAACGGACCGTGTCCCGAGTAGAGTGCCATGTTCAAGTCACCCTGCTCGCTCCTTGTCGGCATTCCCGTTGCAGGACCCGGTCTCTGGGCAAGATAGATGACTGCGGGAGTCTCTGTCATGCCGCCAAGGCTAAGTGCCTCACCCATCAGAGCAAAACCTCCGCCCGATGTCGTAGTCATCGCACGAGCACCGCCGTA
>MIBZ01000056.1 GCA_001829675.1 Sulfurimonas sp. RIFCSPLOWO2_12_36_12
ATAGATGAGTGGGGAGATATGGTTTATGCTCGTAATGACAGTTTTAATGTTCAATTAATGGGGAGTAATTTAAAAAATTACTCGCAAACAAACGAGAGTGCGTTAGGGGTGGCGGTATGATACAGATGTATAAATCAACATCTGCAATATGTGAAATATACGAAGTGAGCAGAGACTTTTTTCAAAGAAGAATACAGAGTAGAGAGTTTATCATTAATGAGCATTATATTAAACAAGCCAACACTATAAGATGGGATTTTAATGCTCTTGAAAGATGGTGGAGAAGTTCGAGTTTTTCATCAAGTGAGATTGATGAAATTTTTAACAAAATCCTGCCAGATTGAAATGTAAATTAAAAGGTTGTATTATGTCAGAGTTATCTGTGGTTGCCAAAAGGAAAAATATGGCAACTATATGTTCAAGAGACGGCATCTTGTATCTTGATTACAGATTTAATTCCAAAAGAATTAAAAGAAGTACAGGACTCAAAGATACCAAGGCAAATCGTAAAAAACTGGAACAAGATATTATTCCAGAGCTTATGATAAAAATAAAAATGTGTGATTTACGAAAACCAGAAAGTAAAAAGTTTGCATATTACTATGAAAAATATGTGAAACTTCACGAAAGTGATAAAAGCTTTCATAATCGTATTAACATTTACAAAAAAGTAAATGAGTTCTTTAAAAATATGTATGTTTCAGAGATAAAAGTGCTTTGTGTCAAAGAGTATTTAGCCACTTTAAACCTAAGAAATAGCTCAAAACAAGACTATCTTGGTTGTATAAAAGGCACACTCGATATTGCATTAGATGATGAAGCAGTAACTAGAAATGTTGCATTTGGCATTCGATTTAAACGAGAAACAAAAGCTCCAATTACACCATTTTCGATGGATGAAGTTTCGTTAATGCTTGAAAAATCAGAGGGAATGTTCAGAAACTATCTTGCTATTGCTCTCAATACTGGTTTAAGAAGTGGTGAACTTCTTGGATTGATGCATAGTGACATTTTAGAAGATAGAATAACAATAAAGCGTTCTGTCTCAAAAGGTCGAGTTACTACACCAAAAACACTTGGAAGTATTAGAGATATTCCAATGTTTGATGCTATCAAGCCATATATTGAAAGTCAGAAAAAGCTGAGTCAGTCTCTTTATCTGTTTGACTATGATAAGGTTTTTATACAAGATGCATCCTTTTTCAAAAGAAGATGGCATCAGCTCGTAATAGATTGTAATATGGAGTATAGAAAGCTTTATACAACTAGACACACTTTTATAACTGCCATGTTAAATAGTGGGCAATTTAAGATTATGGAGATTGCCGCTATCGTTGGACACACTTCACCAGAGATGATTATGAAGAACTATGCAGGGTTTATCAAGGATAATCATTTAAAAGTAAACACAAATATAAGCTTGTTTAATGAAAGTTGTCCCAAAATGGTAACAGTTAGTCAATATAAAGACATAAAAAGAGCGTAATTTTTTTGTTGAAAGTTCGTTGTAGGGGGAGTTTAAAGTGGTGGGTTCTGAGTGACTCGAACACTCGACCACTCCGTTATGAGCGGAGGGCTCTAACCAACTGAGCTAAGAACCCACTGTTTCTAAAGAAGCTTTCGCTTTGTAGAACGGGATTATACTTTAGCTCACCTTAGATATTTCTGATTTTTCAATATCTTTTATTTTGAAAATTACTCTATAAAGCAACAGCGTAAAAATAAGATTTAAAACAGCGTATCAAGAATTTGATTTTTAAATCTAATAGATTCAACTGAACTTTTAATAAGCCTATTTTCTTCTTTTAGCGTGTCGTATTCGCCTTTTAATTTTGATATATCTCTGCTTGTAAAATATATCTGTTGTTGAATATATATCTTTGGAAACAGTATCACTATAATAAATAAAATACTCAGTAAAACATACACGAGAAAACTTACATCCAGCTCTTTTTCTGGATTAAGAACTAAATCTACTTCATATAGTAACTCTGTTTTATCACTCATTATTATTATCCATTTTAAATACTCTCATTTTAGCACTTCTGCTTCTAGGATTATCTCTAAGTTCATCATCTTTTGCAATTATAGGTTTTTTTGTTAAAATTTTCCCATATGAGTGATTATTTCCGCAAGTACATCTCATTGCTTCATCTGAACATATACAACTATCTCTCCACTTACCAAACCTGTTTTTTACAATTCTATCTTCAAGAGAGTGAAAAGAGATTATTGCAATTTTGGCATTTGGAAATTTTGCCTCTTCTATGGTATCTAAAAGAGATTCCAACTCGCCAAGCTCGTTGTTTACCTCTATACGAATGGCTTGCATAAGCAGTGTTGATGGGTGAATTTTTTTACCCGTGGGCATCAGATGTTTTAGGGCGTCACCCAACTCTTTTGCTGAATAAAAAGGGCGATTTTGTACTATAAAAGATGCTATTTTTTTATAGTTTCTAAGCTCTCCATACTCTAAAAGCACTCTTTCTAACTCGTGGAGTGAGTACTCATTTACGACACTTTGGGCACAAAGCAGAGCATCTTTATCCATTCTCATATCAAGATTATCACTTGAAAAAGAGAATCCTCTATCCTTTTGGTCTAGCTGAAGCGAGGAGACTCCAATGTCTGCTAAAATTCCTCTAATATTTTTAATATCATGCTCTTTCAATATATCTTTAATCACCGAAGAAAAACGACCTTTTTTAATAACAACTCTATCTTTGAATTTTTCAAGTCTTTGCGTTGAGAAATCTATAGCTGTCTGGTCTTGGTCTATCGCAATTAATTTTATATGCGGATTTGCTTCAAGAATCATTGAGGAGTGTCCGCCGTACCCCATTGTACAGTCAATTATTATTCCACTATCGATATCGCAAAACATCTCCAATACTTCGCGATATAAAACTGGAATGTGTGGAATAATTTGCATTTAACACCTATACTATTTTTCTTATCATTATACATGGACTTTGTAAAATTTAATTTTAATTAGTGTATGATAAAGAAAAAAAAGTGAAAATATGCAAACAATAATAAGTGAAAATTTCATGGAAATAATTGGGATAATTGTTGCTGTAGCTCTTCTGATAATATATGCTCTTTTAAAAAAGTCAGAAAAAAAAGAAATCATAAAGTATCAAGTTGAATCAAAACCGGAAGTTAAACCTGTTAAACCTGCTGTTAAGCCTATTGAAAAAATTGAAGAAGCAAAACCGGAAGAATTAATTGAACAAGTGCAAACGCCAGAAGCTGTTCTACCCATAAACAGAAAAAAGCGCAAACTTGCACCTCATGATAAAATTACAAAAGATGATTTTGCTACATTCAAAGGCATAAAAATTTTAATTGCTGAAGATAATATTATTAATCAAAAGGTTATAGCCGGACTTTTATCAACTTCAGGCATAAATATCACAATTGCAAATGATGGGCAAGAGGCACTAAATATACTAGAGAATGATAGCAACTTCTCAATAATATTTATGGATGCACATATGCCGATAATGGACGGTTTTCAAGCTACAAGAGCTATTAGAAAAAATCAAAAGTATGACCATATTCCAATTGTTGCTCTTAGCGGTGATACGGCGGCTGATGATATTAGAAATATGTTAAATGTCGGAATGGAAGGTCACATAGAAAAACCGCTAAAGATGGATGCTCTTTACGATATTATATATGTTTATACAACAGGAAGAGAATCACAAAATAACTCTGAAGAGTCTCATGTTTCATCAGAATTTGATAGCGAAAAAGGGCTTGAAATATGCGGTGGCGACAAAAATTTCTATTTAGAGATACTAAGTGATTTTACAACAAAATATTCCGACTCTGCAAATGTAATTCAAAAACTCATTAATGCATCGGACAGCATTAGCGCTAATAAAATGTTACTGGATATATCTGGGGTAGCAGCAAATATCGGCGCTGATGATTTGCACGAAATAGCTGTTAATTTAAAAAACAGCATCTCTAACCCGACAGACTTGGAGTATATAAATAATCTAAAAAATTATAAAAGAGCTCTTTTGCAGGTTTGTGAAGCCATAAAAGAGTACTCTCAAACGAAGTGATAAAGTGCCTTTGGGGTGTACGGCTAAAAACTAGCCTCTGCTTAGAGCTTTTTTAACATGTATTGTCATTACTAAGAAACTAGCCTCTGCTTAGAGCTTTTTTAACATGTTCGTCAGCCATTGTTATGTTCCATTCAGGTTCCCAAACTAGCTCTATCTCTACGCTTTTTATGTTTGCCATTTTTTGAACCGCTTCTTTTACCCACTGCTGAATAAGCTGATGCATAGGACACGCTTTTGTTGAAAGCGTCATTGTTACATGCGCATTTCCTTCATCATCGCATGAAGCATCATATATAAGCCCCATCTCTACAAGGTTAAAACCAACTTCAGGGTCAATCACAGTCGAAATAGCTAAAAACAGCTCCTCTTTAGAATACATCATCATAAAATCCTTTTATTTATAATTTATCATATAAAAAACGCTTCTTACAAAAGCCAGAGCGCCCACAAACAAAAATGAAGCGCCGGCTTTTATAAGAGCATCATTTTGAAGCAAAATTGCAACCGCAACTACAATTACTCCAACTGCACAAAAAACAAACTGGGCAGATGAACTTTTTTTTGGAAGCATATCTACAAGCATTGGAACTTTTTGTTTCCCGACAAGCGGAGAAAATTTCTCAAACCATACAAGAAATGGAATAATTTTATAGACATGCCCTGTTACCGCAAAAGAGAAAAATCCAAAAAACATCATCCATCCAGAACTTAAAAGTAGCGGTTCAAATCCAAAAATTATATAAGCTATACCGAAAATCAAAGAGGCGATAAGAGAAAAATATGAAAAAATTAGCGATTTAGCATAGATGTCTATCTCTTTTCTAGCTCTTGTTTTATATATGGTTTGTACAAAGTAAAAGTACATAAACAAGCCTAATGTTGCCAACATATAGCCCGCATACTCTAAAAATGCCGATTTTATAAACGACGAGAGTACAACAAGTAAAACTGACAAACAAACCATAGCTATCGCTTTTTCAAGAGGTTTTGTTGAAAAACCGTGTGAAAGTCCAAACATCGGAAGCAAAACAACAGACAAGCCCATTATAGTTATAGTTACATATCCGATAACAACCAAAAATACATGACTTCTAAGCAGTGCGTTTATATCTGCCTCTATCAATCCGCTGTATCCGAGTGCCATTACAAGCCCAAAGATGATTCCAAAGAAAAGAAATGTGTTTGATAGCAATATACTTTTCATAACAAGATTAAATTTTTTAACTTTTTTGATTGTTAAAAATATCTCCATAATAAACACCATTATGGAAATCAAAACAACAACTCCGCCAAATGGCAAGAGCATCGGATAACTAAAAAATCCAAACGCCATCATTATAGTACCGATAGATAGAAGTGGCCATATAGCATAAAACAGTTCAACCCCGAAGTGCCCTACCTCTAAAACAACCGGCACAAGTTGCGCCATTGCACCGAAAATTGTCATCATAATAAAACCGAGTAAAAACAGATGAACAAAGCCTAATATTTTCGTATCTAGCATTGATATATTTTGGGCAGAGATAAAAAATATATATGCGACCGACGCCAGATAAAACAGGCTCCCTATTATAAAAAACGGAGCTATTAGTTTAAATGGAGGTGCAAAATCCTGCGAGATAGAAAACATTTAACGACTAATGACTTATATTTTGAAGATTTGTATCTGCCGATGAAGAGTTGTTGCTAGAAAAAACTACTTTCACCAACCCGCTTGGAGTCTCTTCTATCTCATGTGAGATATCATCTTGCAACTTTGCAAACAGTCCGCCTGGAGTTTTATGGTTTATCATAACCAATTTATCGTTAGTTCCCTTGATAAGCTTTAAGCCGCTTACAGCGTTTACCATCGGCTCTGGCGGACCGCATTTTGATGTATCAAAGTAGTAAGTACTCTGCCCATCTTTTTCAAGTTTGAAAAAATCTACGGTTGCTCCTGCAACATCTATCTTTGAAGCGTCAGCTGGAATTAAAGACATTAAAAATCCTTCATGTTTAAATATGGCTAATTGTATTTAATCTTTTGATTTATAGCGTTGATTTGTATCAACAATCAAACTATTTTATCTTATTTGTCCGCTTCCGTAAATTTTAAATTTGTATGTTGTCAATCCCTCTATTCCCATAGGTCCGCGTGCATGAAGCTTATTTGTACTTATCCCTACTTCAGCGCCAAATCCAAATGCTCCGCCATCAGTAAACCTTGTTGAAGCATTAACATAGACCGCCGCTGCATCTATTGCATTTAAAAACAGCTCCGCAGTCGTTATATCTTCGGTAATAATTGCCTCTGAGTGACCTGAACCAAATCTGACTATATGCTCAATTGCGCCCTCTACACCCTCAACAACTTTAATATTGAGTATATTTGCCAAATACTCCGTATCATAATCTTCATCTGTCGCATTTGACACATCTATAATCGCTTGTGTTTTCGCGCACCCTTTTAACTCTGTATGCGCCTTATCGAACTCTATTTTTAAAAGAGGAAGCGCCTCTTTTGCTATTGCACTGTCAACCAAAAGAGTCTCCATCGCATTACAAACACCGGGGCGTTGAACCTTTGCGTTTATGGCGATTTTTATAGCATTGTCAAGTTTTGCATCTTTGTCTATGTATGTGTGGCACTGCCCTTTATCGTGCTTAACAACGCTAACTGTTGCATTGTCGCACACATACTTTATAAGCCCTGCTCCGCCGCGAGGGATAATCAAATCTACATATTTATCCATCTTGATTAGTTTTGCAACGCCCTCTCTTGAAGAGTCAGGAATCAGAGATATTAAAGATTTCGGCAGAGAGTTTTTTTCCAAAACACCTTGGAGCACTTTTGCTATTGCTCTGTTTGAATTCTCAGCCTCTTTTCCGCCCTTAAGGACACAGACATTTGAGCTTTTAAAGCAGAGTGCCGCCGTATCGCTTGTAACATTTGGGCGTGACTCATAGATTATGCCAATAACACCGATAGGGATAGACACCTTCTCTATTTTCAGTCCGTCTTCACTCACCCAGCCATCAATAACGCGTCCGACAGGCTCTTTTAGTGCTGCTATCTCTTCAATTGCCACGGCCATTGCTTCTATGCGTTTTTCATCCAGATAGAGCCTATCCATTAAAGCGGATGTGAGAGAGTTCTTTTTACCATCTGACATGTCGAGTGCATTTGCCTCAAGTAAATCCATAATATTTGCTCTTAATGCAGATGCCATCTCTCTTAAAATTTTATTTTTCTTTGCACCGCTAATAAGTGACAATACTCTGCTTGCACTCTTTGCTTCTTCTAAAAATTTCTCCAACTTTTAACCTTTGTTTATAATAATTTGATATTTAATGTGATGATGTTATACTACCGTAAAAAAAATTAAGGCACTTTTATGAAAACTATAACTTTTATCGGAAATGGAAATATGGCCCTTAGTATTGCTAAAGGGTTGAAAAATAACTATAAAATTGAAGTTGTCGGCAGAAGTTTTGAACAACTTAATAAGTTTGAGAGTGAGCTTGGAGCAGCAGCAGAAAAAGCATTGATGGACAATTTTAATGTAGATGATAAAACAGTTATTTTCTGCGTTAAACCTGCAAATGTTGAAGAGGTTGCTACCAGAATCACCGGCAGAGCAAGGGTCATCTACTCTGTTCTTGCAGGAACGACAATGCAAAAACTAAAACAAAATCTAAACTCGCATGCAGTCGTTAGATGTATGCCAAATCTGGCTGCAAGTGTGGGCAGGTCTATGACAACGCTTACCGGAGACGAGGCATTTAAAGATGAGGCGCAGGAGCTGCTTGGCACAATAGGCACAACCCTTTGGCTTGGAAGCGAGAAAGAGCTGGATATTGCAACTGCACTTGCCGGAAGCGGTCCTGCATATTTAACGCTTATAGCAGAAGCTTTAGCAGATGGAGCCGTTAAACAAGGGATGAAAAGAGCTGATGCAATGACAACCATGCGCGGTCTTTTTAGCGGGTTTGGAACTCTTATCCAAGATATTCACCCAGCACTTCTAAAAGACGCCGTTATGAGCCCGGGAGGAACGACTGCTGCCGGCTATGGAGCTTTAGAAGATGGAAATGTAAGAGCTGCATGTATAAACGCTATTGAAAAAGCATATAAAAGAGCAACTGAGCTTTAGCACTTTTATATAAACTTCTCTTTGTCAATAAAGTTTAAAAATTCATCCTTAAACTTTACTCTGTTTTGAGGATTTTTTATCCAAGCAAGATGAGTTGCACGCTCTGTTTCAATAATGGGAAACCATGTTTTTTGCAACCCATTGTCAAGTATGCAACGATCATAAATTGACTCTAAAAAATTCCATACTATAAAGGCATAAATACCGTATTCAACCTCTTCTTCCTCGCTTCGCACTATATTTCGCCTTACTAAATGCGGTTTAGAGAGTGCTTCTTTTAGTATCTCAAAATACATTTTGTCAATTTCGCCGTAGTGAACAACCTGCATAGTTTTGTTATAGGTTCGCATAGAATAAAGCAGTGCAAAAACAGCCATCATTGTTGCTATAATGCCCATAATAGAGCTTATTGCCGTCCAGAGCGTTGCATACTCTTCATTAAAAAAAATATCCATTTTTTTCTCCTATATAAGATTTAAAGTTTGCGGCAGGTTTAAAAACATTTTAGCAATTCGTTCATCATCTTTAGAACATCCGTAAACTAGCGTGTAAACATCTTCCAACCACCCTCTAAGCTGTGGTTTTAAAACATTTTGCATCTTAGTATGATACACCAAAAGTTTCATGAGCGGTGCTGTTTGCTCGTTTTTTATCGCCAAAAGATAGTCAAACTGGTCAATTTTTCTACATCCTAGTTTTTTGTAAAACTGCTCTCTTCTTTTTCTAATCTCTTGCTCTTGGCTCTTCTGCTGTGGTGAATCAATCTCAACAAGCAAAGGTTTAGTGCCGTATTTACAAAATATCTCTTTTATTGCATATAAAAAAGCTTTGAGCCTATGCCATAATTTCTTTGGGTAGTATCGACTGCCATATACTCCAAAAGATAAAATGATGTTTTAAATGAGTGAAATATAATGCAAAAACCTACTGTTTTGTTGCTTATTTTGGAGATAAAAACCGTATAGTTAGGAGAGTGCAGCATCTCCAAAAGTTCTTCTTTTGATTTTTGCTCGCTTAGTGGAAATGAGATGGAGTAGATGTTATAAAAATCATCAAACCCATCTCTGTTTTTTTGAGAAAGTGTATCTATTGAAAGTTGCATATTCAAGATAAATTAAATTATAAAAATTTCAAAATCTCTTTTTCAATATCTTCTTTTTCAATAACACTCTCTTGAACTATCTTTTTAGTAAATAGTGCTTTTATCATAGCCGGAATTTCAAGTTTTGCCTCTTTAGATATAGATTCTAAAGCGACAATATCCTGTGCATCAACCTCGCCTGTTAGAGCATTTGCAATTACCGGAGAGAATTTTGTCCACTCCGCAGTTGAATAGATTATCGATTTAACATCTTTTCTTGAACATGTCTCATAAGATTTCATACATGTTGCAGTGTGCGGGTCCATCAAATAGCCATCGTTGTAGAATGTATCTTTGATATACTTTTTACCCTCATCGCCATTACAAAAATCAGCATCAAAGCTTTCTTGAAGTTTTGTTAATTCCTTAGCGCTCAACTCATAAAAATTCTTTGATTCCAAATCTTGCATAAGCTCTTTTGTTCTCTCAAAGCCAAACATATCATAAAGAATTCTCTCAACATTTGATGATTTTAAAATATCCATAGCAGGTGAAGTCGTACTTACTACATGCGAGTTTCTCAAATCATATTTTCCTGTTTTAATCAATCTTGTCAAAACATTATTTTCATTTGAGGAGATGATGATTTTTTCTACTGGAAGTCCCATCTTCCACGCATAATAAGCACCAAGAGCATTTCCAAAATTTCCGCTTGGAACATTTAAATAAACTTTCTCGCCCATACTGATACCGCTTTGACGAACAAGTTCTAAATAGCTGTGAATATGGTAGATTATTTGAAAAATAATTCGTCCAAAGTTTACAGAGTTTGCAGCTGAGAGAAGTATATTTTTTTCTTTAAGTGTTGACTTAAACTCATCGGAAGCTAAAAGCCTTTTTAACGCATTTTGAGCATCATCAAAAACACCGTTTATACCGATTACTTTGAGGTTTTTTGCATCTTCCGTGACCATTTGAAGTCTTTGAACATCACTAGTTCCGCCATCCGGATAGAGACAAGCGACTTGAACATTTGCTCTATTTTTAAATGTCTCCAACGCCGCCGGACCGGTGTCACCGCTTGTTGCTGCAAGAATAAGATAATTTTCACCTCTTTTTTGTGCAATTGAAGAGAGTACAACACCAAAAGGTTGAAGCGCCATATCTTTAAACGCACGAGTCGGACCATGATAGAGTTCACTTACATAAAGGTTCTCTTTTACTTTTACAACCGGAACCGGGTTTGATGGAGTATCAAATTTGTCATAAAGTTTTAATGCCTCTTCTATTACACCTTTTTCAATATCAATCTCAAAACGGCTTAACATATCAGATGCTAACTCTTTATATGAAGAGTTTAAATGTTTAACTAAAAACTCTTCACCCAATTCTGGAAGGCTCTGTGGTACATACAATCCGCCAAAAGAGGCAATAGGATTTAAAATAGCTTCTGAAAATGTAACACTTTGGGGCTTGTTTTTGTCGCATCCACGAGTTTGAATAAAGTTCATGTTTATATACCTAAATTTTTTTTGAGATTATATCAAAAATCAGCGGTGATTAGAAAGCTAATACCTTTTTTTAGGTTTTTTATCGTATCTTAAAAATGAGATAAAAATAGCAATTAAAAGTAAAGTTGCAATAATTTCATAGCCTATCATCCAGACAATAAAAAATGCACTTGTATCCAAAAGCATAAAATTTTCATAATCTGCTTTTGCAATAAATAAAAACAGAAATA
>MIBZ01000057.1 GCA_001829675.1 Sulfurimonas sp. RIFCSPLOWO2_12_36_12
TAGACAGTTTCATCAGTTCGGAGTCGAGAGCTTCGGGGTTGATAGCGTTTATGAAGATGCAGCCATGATTATGATGGTCAGCGATATTTTAAAAGAGCTTGGCATCGGGTACAGACTTCAGCTAAATTCACTCGGCTGTAACGACTGTATGCCGCCTTATCGCGAGGAGCTTGTCGCATTTGTGAGAAAGTGCGAAGACGGAATTTGCGAAGATTGCGTTCGCAGAGTTGACACCAACCCGATTAGAGTGCTTGATTGTAAAAACGGCTCATGCCAAGAACTCTATATCAGCGCTCCTAAGCTTATAAATAGTCTATGTTCTGATTGCGGTAATGATTTTAACACTCTTAAAAAGATTTTGGAAGATAACGCTATCGAATATGAAATCAATACCAATCTTGTTCGCGGGCTTGACTACTACTCTAAAACCGCATTTGAGTTTGTAAGCGATAACATAGGAAGCCAGAGTGCGATAGCCGGCGGGGGGCGATATGACAGACTTGTTGAGTTTTTAGACGGCCGCCCTACTCCTGCTGTCGGCTTTGCCATGGGGATTGAGAGACTTATGGAGCTGATAGTCATGCCTCAAACTAGAAGAGACGGGTATTACATAGGTGCTATGGATGACAAAGCTGTTGATTTGGTTGTAAAAATCGCACATATGAAGAGAAAAACAGATAGAGCAGTAGTAGATTATAAAGCTAAAAACCTAAAAAATCATCTCAAAGCAGCTGATAAGATAAATGCAAGATTTTGCTGCGTTATCGGTGAAGATGAACTGACTAACGGCACAATTTGGGTAAAAGATTTAGAAGGCAAGAGAGAAGAAATTATTAAAATTGGGGAATTTTGATGGAGTTTATTCATGATGTGTGGGGACTTTTTACTCAATTTATAGAATTTTTTGTTTTAGTTGGCTTAGTCGGATTGATTATGCTATATGTTTACGACAAATATGTTCAAAGAAGCCATGCGTTGTTGATTAACTACCCTATAATCGGGAGATTTAGATACTTTTTTGAAGCATTAAGGGAACCTTTTAGACAATATTTTGGCGAAGAGACTTTTTATGATTCAAAAGATAAGGTTGACTGGGTTTACAAAGCCGCGAAGAATGTTCCAAATTACAAATCTTTTTCTATTTCACAGCCGTTTTTGGACTCTAAATTTATAGTCAAGCATGTTTCCAATGTTTTAAATGACAATGAAGTAAACGAAGATATGAGTGTTGTATTTGGAAAAAACAGAGAGATACCTTTTGTTTCACATACGCCTATTATCCGCTCTGCAATGAGTGACGGCGCACTAAGTCCGGAAGCAATTCGTGCGTTTGCCCTAGCCGGAGTTGAATCAACACTAACAATAAATACGGGAGAAGGCTCTCTAACTTCAAATCATCTATATACACACAGACCGGATTTAAATAATTGCGATTATCTTGAGATAGTTAAAAGCACGCAGTTTGCGGAGTTTGTTTTTAAAATCGGCAGTTTCTTCTTTAATAACTCTATCGCAACAAAGTGGTATAGAACTATTTTGCTTCATAAAAACACACAAAATACTTACATATACGATAAAACGACAAATGTACTTTTTCGAGTAAACTGGAATGCGCCGCTTGAGGCTTTTCCAAAAGAGATTCCAAGTGATATACCAAATATAGTTTTTCAAATCGGCTCTGGACTTTACGGAGTTAGAGATGCGAATGGCAAGTTTGATGAGTTAAAATATCAAAAAGTAATGAAATTTTGCCGTATGACTGAGATAAAAATTGCTCAAGGTGCAAAGCAGACCGGCGGTAAACTGGCTGGAAGCAAAGTTACGGCTGATATTGCTTATTATAGAGGAGTGCCTGAGGGTAAAGATGTTTTTTCGCCAAATCGTTTTCCTTATGCAGATACAACTTCTCATCTGCTTGATTTTGTAGAAAAATTGCAAAATCTATCAAAAAAGCCTGTTGGTTTTAAAATAGTTATTTCCGATTCTAATGCTGTTGAAGAGATGGCAAAAGAGATTGCTTCTAGAAAATCAGCCGGCAAAAATATACCTGATTTTATTACTATCGACAGTGGCGAAGGCGGAAGTGCAACGGCGCCACTTGAGCTGATGGAATCTGTTGGATTAGCAACCGACAATGCACTCTACATATTGGATGCTATGCTTAAGAAATATAATATCCGCCAAGATATAAAAATTATAGCCAGCGGTAAAATTTTAACTCCCGATGATGTCATAATTACTATGTGTATGGGGGCTGATGCCGTTGGAATCGCAAGAGGTTTTATGATGAGCGGCGGATGTATCCGTGCACGAATGTGTTCTGGTTTTGGCACTCATGTCTGCCCCGTCGGCATGGCAACGCAAGATGAGAAAAAAAGAGCTTCATATCTGGTTGTAAGAAAAGGTCATGAGATAGCCAGCTATCATATAAATCTTATAAAAGGGATGAAGATGATGATGGCGGTTATGGGAATAGACAGCATAAACAAACTTGATAAATCAAAGCTTACTTTTAAAGATAGAAATGGTGAAATATATTTCGATATTGATGAATATTTTCAACACAAATTACATAATTAGGATATTGACATGAAAAATTTTGGTCTTGATATTTGGTCTAATAAAAATTTTATTATAGAAGACGGTCAAATAAAATTAAATTATAAATGTATGCCGTCTTTGCTCCAAATAGTCGAGGAAATTCGTTCAAACGATGTCAGAGGTCCTATTTTACTTAGGTTTCCACACTTAATAAAAAGCCAGATAAGAACTCTTTACAGCTATTTTGACAAAGCAATACAGCAAAATAATTACAAAGGTACTTTTAACGCTGTTTTCCCATTAAAAGTAAATCAATTTCCCCATGCTATTGAAGCCGTAACATCGCAAGGGGCGCAGTTTAATTACGGTTTAGAAGCCGGTTCTAAAGCAGAGTTGATTTTGGCTATGAGCAAAACTCCAAGCGGAGCAAATATCACCGTAAATGGTTTTAAAGATAGAGAGATGATTACGCTGGGCTTTATAGCGGCTCAAAGCGGACACAACATCACAATTACGATTGAAGGATTAGGCGAGCTTGAAACTATTATAGATGTTGCCAAGGAGTGTAATTTAAAAGTTCCAAATATCGGCATCAGAGTAAGGCTTCATAGCGCCGGCAGCGGCATCTGGGCTAAAAGCGGCGGAATGGATGCAAAATTTGGATTAACTTCTACAGAGATTATTGAAGCTATTACACTTTTGAGAGAAGCAAATCTTCTGGATTATCTAAACATGATTCACTTTCATATCGGCTCTCAAATGTCTGATATAGCTCCGCTTAAAAAAGCTCTTCGTGAGGCCGGAAATATCTATGCCGAGCTTAAAAAAATGGGCGCAACAAAGCTAAACAGCATAAATATAGGTGGCGGTTTGGCAGTTGAGTATGACCAGCACACTCACTCTAACTCCCGCAACTACTCTATTGATGAGTTTTCAAGCAGCGTTGTTTTCCTACTCGGTGAAATTATGAATGCAAAAAATGTTACACATCCTGATATTTTTACGGAGTCAGGGAGATTTATTGTAGCTTCGCACGCTGTGCTTATTACTCCCGTGTTAGAACTTTTTACACAGGATTTTCAAGAAAAATTACTAAATTTCAAAAAAACAAATCCGCCTCTGATAGAGGAGCTTATAGAGCTAAACAAACTCTTAAATAACACAAACTGTATTGAGTACCTTCACGATGCGCTCGACCACATGGAGTCAGTTCTTACTCTTTTTGATTTAGGATATATTGATTTGCAAGACCGCTCAAACGCGGAAATTTTGGTTCACAATATTATAAAAAGAGCACTCTATCTAAAATCATCAAATCCAACTGACGAGTTAGCACAGTTACAAGTAAAGCTGCAAGAGAGATACCTTATAAACGCTTCTATATTTCAGAGTTTGCCTGACTATTGGGGGTTAAATCAGCATTTTCCTGTTATGCCGTTGCATCACCTAAACACGACACCGCTTCGAGCTGCGTCACTTTGGGATATTACATGCGATAGTGACGGAGAGATAGGTTTTAATCCGGACAAACCTCTATACCTGCATGATGTTAATTTAGATGAAGAAGATTACTTTTTAGGCTTTTTTAATGTCGGTGCTTATCAAGAAACACTCGGTATGAACCACAACCTATTTACACACCCAAGCGAGTATACTATTATAATAGATGAGTACTCATATGAGATAAAAAATGCAGTTGAATCAAAAAGTATTTTGGAGATATTAGCATCGCTTGGTTATGATGTAGATGAAGTCTCAAATAAACTTAAAGGCGATTTAACTAGTTCTAGTTTTATTACAGAACAAGAAAAAGATGATACACTTGCAAAATTAGAACTGTTTTTACAACAAAACGGTTATTTAAGAACTACAAACTAGGGGCTACTCGTGGGACTTTATGCTGATATTAAAGAAGACTTTTCAAATGCATACAAAAATGATCCGGCACTAAATTCTAGACTTGATTTTCTATTTAATTATCCAGGGGTTTGGGCTGTTGCTTGGTATAGAATCGCGCACAGACTCTACACATCTAATTTTAAAAGTTTAGCAAGAGTAATAATGGGTTTAACTCAAATTTTAACAAATATAGATATTCATCCAGGTGCAAAAATAGGAAGAAGAGTTTTTATAGACCATGGCACCGGAGTTGTTATCGGGCAAACCGCTATCGTAGAAGATGATGTTTTAATCTATCAAGGTGTAACTCTCGGCGGAGTATCTTTAACAAACGGCAAAAGACATCCAACCGTAAAAAAAGGCGCCGTACTTGGTGCCGGAGCAAAGATTCTTGGAAATATTACTATTGGAAAATACGCTAAAATCGGTGCAAACTCAGTTGTTGTAAAAGAGGTTCCGGATAATGCGACAGCTATCGGCATTCCTGCACATGTTATTGAAAAAGGAAGATGTAAAGATCCGCTTATGCACAATATGCTTCCGGATATAAACAAAGAGATGTTTGAATATATGCTAAAACGCGTTGCTGTGCTAGAGCATATTCTTGTTGAAGACAACAAGCAGCTGCTCGAACAAGATTTACAACTGGAAAAAATTTATGAATCATTCATCAAGGCAATGAAAAATTAGATTTTTTTTAGTATAATTCGCGCAATATTTTTATAAAGGGTTAATATGCTAACAGATCGCGTAAATACACTATCTGAATCAATTACAATTGCCATCTCGACACTCGCCGGTGAACTTAAAGCTCAGGGCAAAGATATCCTTAGCTTCTCTGCAGGCGAGCCTGACTTTGATACTCCTCAAGTAATTAAAAATGCTGCTATTGCAGCCATAAATGAAGGTTTTACGAAGTACACCCCTGTTGATGGCATCCCTGCTCTTAAAGCTGCTATTGCAAACAAACTAAAAAGAGATAACGGTCTTACTTATGCTCCAAACCAAATCATCACAAACAATGGTGCTAAACACTCACTTTTTAATCTTTTCGCGGCAGTTATTCAAAAAGGAGACGAGGTAATCATCCCTGCTCCATACTGGGTTACTTATCCCGAACTGGTTCTCTACCACGGAGGAACAGTTGTTGAGATAGAGACAAATGACGAGAGTTCATTTAAAATCACTCCAGAGCAGTTAAAAAATGCTCTTACTCCAAAAACAAAGATGATAGTGCTTACAAGCCCGTCAAATCCTACCGGCTCTGTTTACTCAAAAGCGGAATTAACTGCTTTAGGCAAAGTATTGGAAGGAACCGATGTTATCGTTGCTAGCGACGAGATGTATGAGAAGCTTGTCTATGACGGAGAGTTTACATCTGCGGCAGCTGTGAGTGAAGATATGTACAAAAGAACTATCACTATCAACGGTTTGAGCAAATCGGTTGCGATGACAGGCTGGAGATTTGGTTATATGGCGGCTCACAATACAGAGATTATCCAAGCTACTAAAAAGCTTCAAAGCCAAAGCACATCTAATATCAACTCTATTACTCAAAAGGCTGCAATAGTAGGTTTAAACGGCGATGCAGATGCAGATATAGAGAAAATGAGAGTTGCATTTAAAGAGCGCCGCGATGAAGCAGTTAAGCTAATAAACGCAGTTGAAGGACTTAGTGTTTATAAGCCCGACGGTGCTTTTTACCTATTTATCAATATCAAAAAAGTATCTAATGACTCTATGAAATTTTGTAAAGAGCTTTTAGAGAAAAAAGGTGTGGCTCTGGTTCCGGGTGTCGGTTTTGGAAGCGAAGGTTATGCAAGATTTAGCTTTGCTACAGACATTGAGAGCATTCGTGCCGGAATTAAAAGAATTGAAGAGTTTGTAAAAGAAGAGTTAAAATCTAAATAATGTATATGGGTACAAAATATTAAACTATAAATTTATTATCTGTACCCTCTTTTGGCATCCCCAGAAAAAATCCCTGAGACCTATTTATATTAAGCTCTTTAACTTTCATAAAGACTGCTTCGTTATGAACAAATTCAGCCACTGTCAGTATGTTTAACCTTTGTGCAAAATTTACGATTGTTTCGACGACAACTTGGGCATTTACATCTTTGTCAAGATTTTTAACCAGCGTCCCGTCTATTTTTATATAATCAATATTTAACTTAAGAAGATGTTCAAAATTTGAGTATCCGCTTCCAAAATCATCTATTGCTATTCTGCAGCCAAACTCTTTCATCTCACTTATAAAGAGTGAAACTTCTTCATAGTTTTCTATCCCCTCTGATTCCAAAATCTCAAAAATAATTTTATTGGCAACATTATGTGTTTTAATTTTTTGTTTAATATAACTTACCATATCATTATTCAGTATATCCTCTACTGATAAATTAACAGAAAAATCATAATCGATATTTTCAAAATGTTTACAACTCTTTTCAATCATAATTTTTGTCAGTTCACTATAGAGTCTGCTTTTTTTGGCTATTGTTAAAAACAGATACGGGCTAACAACATTGCCATTGCTCTCTATTAAACGAATTAGACACTCATAACTTGCAATTTTGTCTGAATTATTGTCAAAAACAGGTTGAAAATATGGAACAATCATATCTTGCTCAATGGCTTTTTTAAGCTTTTTAACCCACTCCATATTATCTTTATAATGCTCTTCTATATTTAGTTTTTCATCATAAAGTAAAAAAGATTTTCGTTGCTTTTTTGCTGATTTTAGAGCTATATCTGCTTTTTCCAAAGCTTTTTCTATCTGATACACCCCTCCTACAGTTACTCTTATACCTATCTCATTTTTTTTATAAAGAAAAATCATTTTTTCTACATCTTTGATTAATTTTTCAGCGGTCTTTATAAAATCTTCCAGCGGCGGTTTTTCTACAAACAGCAGAGCAAATTCATCACCTGAGAGGCGTTTTAGTTTAATATATTCGTTCTCTTTAAACATATTTTTAAGTCTATTTGCAAACTTTTTTAGAATATTATCTCCTGCAATATGCCCAAAAAAGTCGTTTATCTCTTTAAAGTCATCTATATTAATAATGAGCAATGCCCCATCTCTTGTTTCGATAATATCATTAAACATGCTAAATCTATTAGGCAATCCTGTCAAAGTATCAATGTACAGCTGCTCACGAAGCTCCAATGTCTTCTCGTTAACCTTCTCTTCAAGATAATTGTTAATATTTTTCTGTTTTTTTGAGTACTCGGAAATTTTTTGCTGCATACCATTTAGCGCATTTGAGATTAATCCGATTTCATTGTTTTGAGATAAAAAAGGAATATCCATCTTTTTGTCAGGTGAGTAGTACTTTAGGGATGCAGCAATTTTCACAAGAGGAGATAGAAGTTTTTTTACATACAAACCAAATAGTATAAACAGCACAACAAGGGCTACAAGCAGAAGAAGTGTCAAATTTGTATATTTATCTACTAGCTCTTGGTAGCCCTTGTTTGAGTAGACAAGAGCCAATGTACCTATTTTTTTTGTAGAGTTAGGCTGATTAATAGTTTTTTCTACAACAAAAAATTCTTCAATACCTTTTTGATACTCTTTAGACTTTATATCGCTAATTATTTTATTTTGACTATCTAAGACTTTAACAGACAAAATATATGGATTTTCCATAAGCTGAAGTGAGAGTTGAGCTATATTATCGGGCATATCAAGATAGATATTAAGAGCAATCAACGGCTCTATTGTTCTTGCAATCAAATCAGCTTTTTCAAGCTCGACATTGTAAAAAGCTTCTTTAGTTATTTTTTCAGAAACGCTAAAAATTACTAATGTTATAAGCAGAGATACAATACCGATAGATATTACTATTTTTTTAGAGAGGGAATTACTATTTTTATTTTTCATATCAAAAAACCAATCCTTACAGCATAGACATAATGCCTTACAAACTGTATTTTAGCATATTTGCAAGACAATTGTACCGCGATAAGTGCTGTTTGATACTAATTTTTACTTATATTAACTATTTTCTTTATCTATAAATTTTACCATTCGCAGGAGAGAGTCAACAAAATCTATTTTTTGAATATACAAATTTTCTTTATTCATATATAAAACAGTTGATTTCTCCAGCATTAAAGAGAACAACAGCCCGGCTTTTAAATTTTTAACATCGTAGGAAAATGCAATAATCCCTTTTTTTTTGGCAATGTCTGCAACTTTTTTAATATCTTTATCTGAGTTTAATATATAAATTGCAGATGCTTGTGTCATGCTTGATAAATCCGAAAATTCTACCAAATTTATTTTATAAGCATATCCGTTAAAGTGCCCATTATAGTTTTCATCTATAAATTTAGTTATCTCTAAAGCCGTGTTGTAATCATTTTTTTCATATACAATAGTATAAATTATTCTGCCTTCTATAAGCTTATTTTCTATTTTTTTATCAAGAAGCATAATTTTAGGAAAGATTGAAGCCTGTGCTTTTAGCAATAAATCATCGTAACTGTATCCATAAGCCAAATTTACAAAAATGAAGAAAAGTAGAATCACTTTCCTCATTTAAAACTCTTTCTTAAGTGTTACAAGGAAGGTTCTGCGCTCTTGCGCATAATCTTGGATGTATGTATTTGGCGCAGAAGGATATGTAATATTGGTATTAAATATATTTTTGATGCTAAATGTTGCACTATACTTATATTTTGGGTCTTTGTAGTGCAGTGAAGAATCTACGCTAGAGTATGCTTTTACTTTCTCACGCGTATCTCCTAAAACTCTATCTTTCGAGCCGACATACTTAACAACACCGCTAAGTGACAAGTCGCCATCAAGATTGTAAATATAGTACCCTTTAGCCAGATGATGCGCAACATTTGGCAATGAATCGCTGCTGCCTACATCTTGCGTATAAGATTTGCCATCTACATAAGAGTAGTTTAGATATAGCTGGTCAGCAGATGAGATATTTCCCTTGTATTCAACTTCAAAACCATAAATATCGGTATCTACCGCATTTCTATACTCTGGATTTATAGATGAGTTGTATATCTGGTCCTTATTAAGAAGATAAAAGAGGTTAGTTTGCAGGTATGAATCTGTTGAAAATTTCTTAATATATGCAGCTTCAAAGGCATCTACTATTTCAGGTTTTAAATCGGTACTGCCCACTCTGGCGCGATTATTCATTGTAAACATCTCTTGCCATGAGGCATTTCGATGAGAGCGGCTATATATGGTTTTGAAAATATTCTCGGTATCTAGCTGATACACCATCGATACTCTAGGCTCTAAACCTGCATCTTTATATGATGTTTGTTCATAATTAAAGCCATAAATAAAACTAATGTCATCGTTAAATTGAAATTCATCTTGCATTGAGAAAATTAAAGTATCACGCTTGGCATCTTTATCAAAAAACGGCAAAGTATAAGTATAATCAACCAATGCGACATCACCTGTCGCCCTGTTTGAGAGCTTTGATGTCATATCTATTGTTTCTTCTTTTATTAAACGATAGCCTGAGGTAATTGTATGTTTATTTATTCCGCTATATTTAAGATATGATGATTGATATAGTGTTCGCTGTGCAGCATAATGTTCTCCGTATATTCCGTCTTCAAAAATAATATTGCTGATATTTAAGTCATCAGGCAGTAGCTTAGATTTAGAATCAAATGTATCGTATTTAACCCCGGCATTTATGTTAACCTCATAACTGCCGACTTCTTTGTTGTAACCCAAATCAAGATAGTAGCTTGGCAGTTTTACTCTATCGCTCTCTTGCGGCAGTGCAAGATTGATACCATAAGCACTTCCTTGTGTATGTTCAAGCATTCGCGCCTTAAGAGAAAAATCTTTATACTCAAGGTTTACTCCAAGCGAGTACTCCCTTAGCCATAGCGGAGCATCTCCTGATTTAGAGAGTGCAATATTGTTAGCGCCGAATATACCTTGTGAGAGACCATCGGGACCTGAGGAGATTTTTTTATCATCTTCTTGATAGAAAAAATCTACAAACAGTTTTAAATCTTCTGTTTTATAGGTTTTAAAAAATCCGCCCATCCTGTAGTCATATGAGCCATACTTAAATACAAGTTTGTCATTAGACGCGGAATCTTTAAAATCCTCTGCATATGTAATGACATTTATGGAACCCGCATAAGCGTTAAATCCATCCGTTTTACTTCCGGGACCTCTTACTACCTCAATTCTCTTAATCATCTCAATAGGAAAAGAGAGATACTCCGAATAAGCATCAAGAAAAAGATTATTAACTACAACACCGTCTATAAAAAGTTTAGATTGACCATACGCAAGAGGGTTAGAGCCTCTAAATATCGGCGTTTGAGTATTTGAGTTATCTGTAGCCATATCAACCCCAGGAACTAGGAGCAGTGCCTCTTTGAGGTTTGCAACACCAAGTTTTTCAAGCTCTTTTCCTTGAAATACTGAGATGATATATGGCTGATAATGCTCATTTTGCTTTGTAAGTGTTGCAACTTTGTTAAAATGTTCCATTTCGCTGGAGATAGATTCAAGCAACTTATCCGTCTGAGCACTTAGGTTTGTTAAACCTATGAATAAAATTAGAATAAAACTAAATCTATTTGAGTTGTATGAAATTTTATGCTTCACGCTGCTTCTCCCATAGTTCAATTATTTCAGGATTATCTATACCCAACTGTTTGGTATATAAAATAGAGGGGTAGCGAAAACCAAAAGATCCATGTTCCTGCTTTTTGCCTATTGTTATATAATTTATTTTATATATCCCTAGTAATTTTAAAAAATTTTCTTCTAATGAGCCGTAAGTGTACTCTACTCCTATTCTCATCATTTTAATATACATAAGTTTTTTAAATTCATGCATAATAATCTTTGTTGTTTGAATACTTCTATATCTGGCATCTACAAATATTCTTGACATCTCTCCTAGTCTGTTTCTCTCAAACATACTGCTGTCAAATGTCATACTGTTTTCTGTCGGGTATCCAAGCGGAGAGTTATATATAAGCCTTACCGTTGCACAAACCTCACCATCCTCATTTAATGCAGCAAAATGAGCCGAGTATGGGTCATACTTATCACTCTCTTTGTCATCCAAGAGCTTTGACTCTTGCAGATACTCAGGATAAATTTCTAAGAGTATTTTGTAACGAAACGCTAACACCT
>MIBZ01000058.1 GCA_001829675.1 Sulfurimonas sp. RIFCSPLOWO2_12_36_12
CCGCTCGCTAATAACGCACTGCTTAAAAGTATAGCAGCTATACCGCTTACTAAAATTTTACCTACTTTCATATACAACCCTTTATAAGAAATTTTTATAGAGCAATCGTATCACATAAAATTAAATTTAAGTAAATTACTTATTATTATTTTTTATGTTTACATTATATGCTACCTATTGTTACATTAGGTAAAACAATAAAATTTAGATTAAAATAGCGTATGAATTTTAATAAAAAATATGACCTTATTGTTGTTGGAGCCGGTGCTGCCGGAATGATGGCTGCAATAACGGCGGCAAGGGATGGCAGAAGCGTACTATTGCTGGAGAAACTCTCTCAAATCGGTGCAAAACTAAAAGCAACGGGTGGCGGTCGCTGCAACCTTACAAACACGCTAAGCAATGAAGATTTTATGGCAAAATTTGGCCGTAACGGCCGTTTTATGCAAGATGCACTTGAACTTTTTGACTACAAAGCCTTAACACATTTTTTTAAGGAAATAGGCGTTGAAACTCATGCTCCTGACGGCTTTAGAGTTTTTCCTACTTCACACAGCTCATCAACAATCATAGAAGCTCTTCTCAATGAGATGCAAAAAGTAGGTGTAGAGGTTTTAACATCACAAAAAGTTCAAAAATTATTACATACAGAAAACAGAATTACAGGTGTAGAGAGTAATCATGAAATATTTTATGCAAAAAATGTCGTAGTGGCAACAGGCGGGCTTGGCTACCCTGCTCTTGGGGCTGAGGGAGACGGTTATGAGATGGCAAAAGAGCTTGGTCATAAAATAACAGAGCTTCACCCCGCTATGATGCCTCTTCGCACCAAAGAGAGATGGGTTGAAAACTGCCGAGCCGATACCATAGCTAAAGTTGAACTTAAAGTTGCTATTAAAAAACATAGTAAACTTAGAGCAAACGGAGATTTAATTTTTACAAATAGCGGTATTAGGGGTCCTGTTGTACTAGACGCGGCAAGAGATTTAACCCCGCTTTTAGAGAAATACGGCGAAGTACCTATTCTTTTAAATCTCATAAAAGGGATGAATGAGGAGCAAATCACTAACCATCTAAAATCTGAAGCCGCAAAAAATCCGCATATCAATATGTTAGAACTAGTAACTACCCTGCTCCCATCTGCATTATCAAATGAGTTGTGTTTGCTTGCAGAGATTGACACACAAACAACCTATAAAAAAATCTCAGGAGCAAAGAGGGCAAAACTTATAGCGCTGCTTGCTTGGACACCGCTTACAATCACAGGACATGACGGCTTTAAAATGGCAATGATAACTAGAGGCGGGGTAGAGTTAAAAGAGATAAATCCAAAAACTATGCAGAGCAAAATCATAAATGGCTTATATTTTTGCGGAGAGATTATGAATCTTGACGGTCCATGCGGAGGCTACAACCTCCAATGGTCGTTTTCCAGCGGATACTTAGCAGGAAAACTTAATAGAAGTACCTAATAGAAGCAAAGCCGTAAGCTTTAGTCTGCTCTATCATCTCAACTTGCTCTCTTGTCACTATCCCGCCAAGAGCAAAAATATTTATGTCACACTTAGCAATCAGCTCTTTTAAATCATCTATCCCTTTAGGTTCACCTTTGTCGGGTGAGACAAAAATCGGGCTGTATGTGATGGCATCAGCACCAAGTTTTTGCGCTCTCAAAACCTCTTCATGCGTATGTGTACTTACTATAACCTCAAGCCCAAGATTTTTTGCTAGCTCAATCTTGCCAAACTGCTCCGAAGTAAGATGAACACCGGTGGCGCCAAGCTCTTTTGCCAAATCTACATGTTGATGTATAAAGCTTTTTAAGTTCTCAAATTTTGAACAGACTTCTATAAAATTATCAGCCAAATTGTTATAGTTTAGAGTTGATTTATCTCTATAAAGAGCGTACGACGGCCGATGTTTTTCTAGTTGAGTTTGTAAAATTTGGCGAAAAATTTCTGGAGTATCTGTGTAAAATTCTCTTGATGTTATTAGATACCTGTGCATTGCCGCAGCTCCATAATAAATTTATATTTTTAATTATTCGAGGATTATACCCTATAGCAATTAATAGAGCTTTTAGTGACGCCAATATGACATCTTTCATTATAAGTTTTTAACTTCATATCCTATAAACTACTAAACTTTTTTACAAGCAAGGGGACAATCATGGTTGAAAATATTTTAAAAAGAGATGGAACACATAAAGAGTTTTTGCCTTTCAAAATTGAAGATGCAATTAAAAAAGCTTTTAAATCTCAAAATGTTACTTATGATAGTTCAATATTTTTTAATGTTCTTGATAAACTTAAAGCTAAAAGAGTTGTTGCGGTTGAAGATATCCAAGATTTAATCGAAAAAGAGTTGTACAAAGGCAGATACTTCGAGGTTATGCGTTCATTTATGATATATCGCCACACGCATAAAATGCAAAGAGACGGCGTACTTGATGAAGATACAACTTATATTAACTCTACTCAAACCATAGAAGAGTACATTTTAGGTACCGACTGGCGTATCAAAGCAAACTCAAACACGGGCTACTCAAACGCCGGACTAGTAAACAACACAGCCGGAAAGGTTATAGCAAACTACTGGCTAGACAAGGTATATTCAAAAGAAGAAGGCTATGCTCACAGAAACGGCGACTATCATATCCACGATTTAGATTGTCTTACCGGTTATTGCGCAGGATGGTCTCTTCGCGTTCTTCTTGATGAGGGCTTTAACGGCGTAAGAGGAAGAGTTGAGAGCGGCGCTCCAAGACACTTTCGTGAGGCACTTGGACAGATGGCAAATTTCTTAGGAATTCTGCAATCAGAATGGGCAGGTGCTCAAGCATTTAGCTCGTTTGACACATATTTAGCACCTTATGTATTTAAAGACAAGCTTCCTTATAATGAAATCAAAAAGGCAATTAGAAGTTTTGTATATAACTTAAATGTACCCGCGCGATGGGGTCAATCTCCGTTTACGAACATTACAATCGACTGGACTGTTCCGCAAGATTTAAAAGACCAAATCCCTACATCCAATCAAGTTCATCTATTTAAAAATATTTTAGATAGCGATTTAGAGGAGAGAGCAACGCAAAGAGGTTGTAAAACTCTTGTAGAGATGACATATAAAAATTTCCAGCCAGAGATGAATCTTATCAACCGTGCATATTATGAGATAATGACAGAGGGTGACTTAACTGGTCAGCCATTTACATTTCCTATCCCGACTGTAAACATAACAGAAGACTTCGACTGGTATGGAGAGAACACAGACATACTTTTTGAAAACACTGCAAAAGTCGGTTCGTCATATTTTCAAAACTTTATAGGTTCTCAGTATAAACGTGACAGCAGCGGCAACTTAGTTCCAAACGAAGAGGCTTATAAACCAGGACATGTAAGAAGTATGTGCTGCAGACTTCAACTGGATTTAAGAGAGCTTCTAAAACGAGGCGGCGGGCTTTTTGGTTCGGCTGAGATGACAGGAAGCATCGGTGTTGTTACTATAAATATGGCAAGACTCGGTTTCTTATATAAGGGGAGCAAGGAAGCTCTATATACTCGTTTAGATGAGCTGATGGAGCATGCAAGATTAACCTTAGAGAAAAAAAGAGTATTTATTCAAGAGATGTATGAGAGAGGGCTTTATCCGTACACAAAAAGATATCTGCCTGGATTTAAAAATCACTTCTCAACTATCGGCGTAAACGGTATTAACGAGATGATTAGAAACTTTACAAGCGATAGCTACGATATTAGTTCTAAAGATGGTATAGAGTTTGCAACAGAAATTTTAAACTATATGAGAAATAGAATGGTTGAGTTTCAAGAAGAGAGCGGAAACTTGTACAACCTTGAGGCAACACCGGCTGAGGGAACTACTTACAGATTTGCAAAAGAGGATAAGAAGCGCTATGGCGATTCAATAATCCAAGCGGGAATGGGTGAGAATATCTACTATACAAACTCTTCGCAGATTCCGGTTGATTTAACAAACGACCCATTTGAAGCATTGACTCTTCAAGATGATTTACAGTGCAAATATACGGGCGGAACGGTTCTTCACCTGTATATGCAGGAGAAAATCAGCTCAACAGAGGCTTGTAGAAAACTGGTTAAAAATGTAATAACAAACTTTAGACTTCCTTACATTACGGTTACTCCTCTCTTCTCGGTATGTCCAAAGCATGGATATATTGCGGGTGAGCATGAGTATTGTCCAAAGTGTGACGAAGAATTACTAAGCGATATCACAATCGCATCTTAAAAAGGAGGTGAAAAAATGAGTAAGAATGAAGCTTTAATTATGTTAAAAGAGAAGAGACAAAAGTGTACGGTTTACACTAGAGTTATGGGTTATCACAGACCTGTTGAGAGTTTTAATGTAGGAAAAACTGGTGAGCATAGACAGAGAAAACAATTCACTGAATGCTAAGGTAATATATGATTTAACATCATTCACCCATTTAGACTACCCTAACCACCTGTCGTGCATAGTGTGGTTTAGTGGGTGCAATATGAGATGTGACTACTGCTACAACAAAGATATAGTTTTTGCCAAAGATGGCAAATATAGCTATAACGACATCCTTGATTTTTTAAAGACTAGAGTAAACCTGCTTGAAGCAGTTGTTTTATCTGGTGGCGAAGCGTCATCATATGATTTAGTTCCATTTTGCCAGAAGATAAAACAGCTTGGATTTAAAATCAAATTAGATACAAACGGAACAAATTTTTTGCATATAAAAGAGCTGATTGATTTGAATCTCTTAGATTATGTTGCTCTTGATTATAAAGCCCCAGAGGCAAAGTTTACACAAATAACACACTCAAACAAGTTTGATGAATTTTCAAAAACCCTTGATTTGCTTATAAACAGTAATGTAGAGTTTGAAGCAAGAACTACGGTTCATGCTGATTTGCTAAGCAGTGATGATATTAATGAAATTATTATTGATTTAAAAAATCGCGGCTATAAGAACAGCTACTTTATTCAAGAGTTTTTAGAGACAGAGAAGAATATAGGAGACCTAAAAAGAGCAAAAAACAAGCTTGATAAATCTTCATTGCGAAGTGATTTGGAAGTTATCTTTAGATAACTTCTTTATTCTAAAAATTCGATATCTATATCAATCTTTTTTGAATCTCTCTCTAATGTTAAAGTAGAGCTTTTTTTTGCAAAGGCGAGTTCTGTTTTAAGATCAAATAGATTGTTTACCTCTATTTGATTAAAGGCTAAAACCTTGTCACCCTCTTCTATTTTAGCTGTTTGCGCCACTGAATTTTCAGCAACTTTTTTTACCCGCAACGCATCATCAGATTCAAAATAGATACCGAGTTTTTTAACTTTTTGAGTAGCTATACCTGATGGATAAAGCATATAATCGGCAATTCCCGGCTCAGGATTTGTTAGATTTAAAACAATTTTATAATCAGTTATGCCTCTTCTTTTGGCTCTGCTTGGAATTCCGTGCCCATGCATAATATGACCGTTTCCTGCCAACACTGCCATAGAGTAATCTGGATTTTTTTTCATAAAATCTACCATGTTTTTTGCCATTGATTCATCCCAAAGCAGCTGCGCATGATAAAACTGCTCAAAATTTTCAAAGCGCTCTGACTGATGCAAGCTATAAACCTCTTTTAATTGCTCTTTATATTTTGCATTATCAAAATTTATCGAGTCTGGAACTTCTGCAAGCTGCTCCTTGCTTAGCGAATCAAAACCTCCATTAACAACTTTCTTTGTTATCTCCCTGTCTATATTTAGCGCAACTATCGGGATTTGTTTCTCTTTTGCAAAGAGCAGAATCGGGCGGTATAACTCATAATCATATTTCCATCGTTTATAATACTCTGTTTTTTTAAGCATCTCTTTTTCGTCTATTTTTCCGGATACAAACTCGTCTAAGTGCTTTTGAAACTGCTTTTGAAACATCTCCATGCCGATAGAGAGCATAGGATTGTTTTTATACATCGCTTTGATAATTTTTAGCTGGTTTAAATGGCTTGAAAAATCCGTATGATTCTCTCCGACATATACTACTCTGTTTTTAGCTATCTCATCTATTACATCATTTAGCTTTTGAGGCACCGGTTTAAGTGCGTACGAGCCGCTATTTATGTTGTAAACAACACCTTTTTGTGAAGGCTTGATTGTTTTTTCTACAACTTTTTCGCCCTCAAAGATAACCGTTGAATACTTTCCAAGATGTTGCAGTTTGTAAAAAATAGATTTTGAGAGCTCATTCATCTCTAAAACAGCAATAACATGAGCTTCGTTTAGCGGATTTTTAAATAACTCTATTTTTGCATCGCCTTGCATATTAAAAGGAAGAACAATTCTCTTTAACAGCTCATTTTTTGCTCCCAAAATAAAAATATTACTGTTTTTAATTTCATCGAATGTAACCGTATCCGAATATTTAAAATTTTTAAATATCTTTGTAAATTTAGAAAATCTTTTTTCATCATCTCTGTTAATAACAAGAAGAGCGTTGCCGTCAATTATTTTTGAAATTACGGCAGGAACCTCCTGTGTACTCAGCTTTCTAAACAGTTCATAATTTTCATCAAAAACTATTTTTGTAGGTTCAATATCAAGTTCTAAACGCTGTCGCTTTTTAGTTAAATCAATTTTTGTTGATAAACACTCCTCACTGGAGCAAATAGAAAGAGGAAGGTAATCTGCCTTGTTGTTGCTTGCTATATCAAACTCAAGTATGTACTTATTTTCAACAAATGTCAGAGCGGTATTGTTTATACTAAAATCCGCTGCTCCCTTTTCATAAACCCAAGTTTGGAAGAAGGCACCAAGCTCCTTGCCTGATGTCTTTTCATAAATCTCTCTTAGATTTTCATATGTTGCTACTTTAAAAGGGTACCTCTCGAGCAACATCTTTGTTCCATTATCAAACGCTTTTTTTCCTATTTTTTGTTCTAACATGTAAAAAAAGAAAGCCGATTTTTCATAGCCTATGGCATTTTTACTATTTTTTGTTTTATGCTCAAAATCAATTAGCGTAATCTCATTATTTAGATTAACATACGAGTCATACTTAATCAACATATCTTTTCTATAATCAGCTGCTCTGTTTTCACTCTTTGCATAGAGATAATCAGAATAATATGTGGTAATTCCTTCAACCCAGTTTCCTATATTAGGGGAATATACATAATTACCAAACCATTGATGAGCTATCTCGTGTCCCAAAGAGCTGTTTAAAACAAACTCTTTGTCTATAATCTGCTTGCCTATGAGAGTATATGTCGGCATAGAGTATCCGGCAGGAAAAGGAGTCTCAACTATTGAAAATCTCTCAAAAGGCAAAAATCCAAACAAACTTTTATAAATGTCAAAATACTCCTGACTCTTTTTTAGATATATTTGCGATAGATTTGAATCGTTTTGATAGAAATATGTTGATAATGTCATACCGTTATTTGTAAGAGTTGAATTTTTTATATAATTTTTGGATGCTATTATGTTTAGTTTATCCAGCGGATAATCAAATATAAACCGTGTACTCCCTTTTTCTTCTACTATTTTAGTTGCCTCTGCAACTGTTATAATATTTGAACTTTTAACCACTGTTTCATATCTACACATCATATCTACTTGCGGGTACCAATTATCAAGCAGTACGGCATCTCCATCAATTGGGGTAAAATTATGCGTAAAAGAAATTTCTACGGATTTAGCTTTGTCTTGCTTAAGTAACTTTTGAATATTTTTATCAACAGAGAGTGAAGCACCTTTAATCTCTGAAATATTTGCTTTTGTATCGAGTAACTGCATTGTTGGATGGTCGCTTGTTATAACAGCGTTGCCTCTTAGCAGACCTTTGTTCATATCTATATCAACATTAAGAGTATATTTGCACTCATGTGCGTATATCGTTGATATAAAAAATGAAGATAATAAAATTAGTTTTTTCATAACTTTTTGCCCCTTTATATAAGAAATTGTATTCTAACGAGAAAAAGAATATGAATTACAACAATTCAAAATGACCAATATCAAGAAAAATTATTTTATTTATTAGATAAAATACACGCATGGAAAATAAACTAAACAAAAGAGAACGATACAAAGCTAAATTAAAACCTATTGACTACTATAAAGATTTTGAAAATATAGATTTTGAAAGTCTTACAGAGGGAGATAGGTACTATCTTCAAGATTTCGGCATCTTTAATGTTGAGTTTTTAGAAGATGAGTTTACGATTCGCATTCGTATTCCCGGCGGTAGAATTTCTGCAGAGCAATTTCAAGCCATAGCAGACATAGTAAGCGAGTACAATTTAACAATTATTTTAACTGCAAGAGCCGGCATACAGCTTCACGGCATTGAAGTTGACGACATTTTAGAGATTCATAAACGGATAAATTCTCTTGGTGTCTCAACATGGCAAAGTTTTGGTGATAATGTCAGAAATATCGTAACAGACGCTTATGACGGGTGCGGAAAATATGCCCAAATAGAAGTTTATCCCATTGTTATGGAGATGCACGACTACATTATAAAAAATCCTCGCTATGTCGGTATGCTTCCTCGCCGTGTGTCAATAGGAATCTCCGGCAATCGAGCAAATGTAACATCATTTTTTGCAAACGACATCTATTTTGCATTGGCTAAAAAAGATGGCATTTTCGGGTTTAATGTTTACTTGGGCGGAAAAAATACAGAGGTAGCACAAAGCGCCAATATATTTTTAGCAACCGATGAAGTATTTGATTTTTTTAAAGCTTTTGTTGAAGCATTTTATCTTCACGGCTCTCGCTTTTCCAGAGCAAAAACCCGCATTTTCCATATGATAGAAGATATCGGTATGGATGGGATGAGAGCGCACATTAAAACAGAATATAAAAAAGATTTTGAAGATGCCGGAGAACTTGTCTTAGAAAGGGCAGAGTTTTCAGAATTTCATGAGTTAAAAGACAAATCATTCGGATTTTGCTATCAAACAGATTTTTCAAGACTAACTGCCAGTGAGATAAAAGATATTGCATCATTTGCTACAAAAAACAAAGCAGAAATCCGTTTTGGAATTGATCAAAATATCTATATTCTTGGGTTAAGTGAGGCTTCTTCAACACTAAAATCACCTGCTATTAGCAACACAATAGTAGCCTGTGCAGGAAATCTCTGTCCTTATGCCGTTTGGAGCATCAAAGATGAGACATCTTATCTCCCGCTAGATAAAATAAATGAACACCTCATACAAGTCGGATTTTCGGGCTGTGCCAAAGGCTGCGGAAGACATAGACATACAGATATAGGTCTTATAGGTTTAAAAACAAATAACTTTGGAGATACAGACGGCGGGGCTAGAATCTTTTTGGGTGCTGAGCACTCCAGTGGAGCTTCTGTCGGACGACAACTCTTCTCAATGGTGCCGTTTGTCCATCTAGAGAGCGTTGTCTCTTTGGCTATAAAACTTTTTGAGCTTAGCGGTTACAAAAATTTTGAAGAGTATGCTTCAAAAGTTTTAAACAACTACTCCGAAGAGTTTTTATCGTTGTGGTTTTTGGCAAATCTTGAAACAGGCAACTCTTTTGAGCTCTCTGCTCGGGACGAAATAGGGAGTTTCGAGTGTGAAAAAGAGTTACTAAAAAAAGAGTTTTCTGAACTTGATTTTTGGGAACATGTAGATGAAAATTTTCATAATGCAGTGAGTTATCTATCAAAAAAATTATGGACGATAGAGGGAGAAGACCCCCACTATAAACCAAAAATAGAGAGAACTAGTTTTCGCTAAAAGAGAGTTGGTAACCAAACCCTTTTATGTTTTTTATCAGCTGCTTTGATGTTTTTTCCCTAAAGCGCTTGATAAAAGTTCTAACCCTCTCATCGCTTGCATCAGTGCCCCAGAGACTCTCTTTAATCGCAGCATCGTCTACCGCTCTATTTTGGTTATCGAGCAGAAGGGACAAAAATTTTATATCATTTTTTGTGAGAGCTATATACCTCTCATGCTTATAGAGAGAATTTGTAGTTTTATTAAAAACAAAACCATCAAATAGTTTAACCAGTTTGTTTGCAAGTTTTGGCGTAATGCTGCTGATGTACTCAAGGAGCTCATCAGTATCAAACGGTTTTAAAAAATATTTTGTTATGCCCACATCGATTGCGCTAAAAAGCTTCTCTTTCTCGCTAAACGCACTGAGTATAATAATCGGCGTTTTTGGATTGATTCTTTTTAACTCTTTTGCCATATCCAGCCCTGACATTCTGGGCATCATAATATCTGTTATAACTATGTCGGGCTTTATTTTTTTAAACAGCTCTATTCCCTCTACGCCGTCTTTTGCGATTGTAAAACTGTAAAAATTATCCCCTATGGCATCTTTTAAAAGTCTTGCTATATTCTCTTCATCCTCTACAAGCAGTATTTTAAGCTCTTTTAATGCTCTATTTTTCATTATAATCCAATGGAATTTTTATACTGAATATTGTTGTATTTTTTCTACTCTTGACATCAAGCGTGCCGCCAAGCCCCTGCTCACAAATCATCTTTGACATAAAAAGCCCCAATCCCGTGCCGCGGCTTTTATGCTTAGTAGTAAAATAGGGCTCAAAAATCTTCTCTATGTTCTCTTTGGCTATTCCGCCTGCATTATCCTGAACCTCTATTAGCGCAAAATCATTCTCTACTCTTGTAGTTATAGCTATTTCACGAAGAAGAATACTATTGTGTATAAACGCATCTTTTGAGTTATTAATCAAATTTATCATTACCTGTGTTAGTTCATTTGTAATTCCAAGAACCTCTATATCTTCAAAATTTGTTTTTATTGTTATCATTTCATCGTTTATAATACTCTCTAAAAGCCCGATAGCCTCTTGGATGCTCTCGCTTATATTAAAATAGTGCTTCTCCTTATCCGGAGAAAAAAAGTTCGTAAAATCATCGATAGTCTGAGACATATTTTTAATAATATGCTTACTCTCATCATAAAACTTTGATACATTATCAACTTCATCATTTTGCGCAGCTTTTTTTATATTAAACATAGCCAAACTCAGCTCGGTAAGCGGTTGTCTCCACTGATGTGCTATATTTGCAAGCATCTGCCCGAGACTCGCATGACGCGATTGCCAAAACATAACTCGCTGTTTATCTTCATTTTTTGCTATCTCGTCTCTTACTCGTTTTTCTAGCGTTTGATTTAGCTCTTTTAACTCTCTTGTCTGCTCTTGAACTCTTTTTTCTAAGCTTCTGTTTAACTCTTCATACTCTGCTTCTTTTTTAATAAGCTCTTCTCTTAACATTACCTCTTTAGTAACATCGTATCTAATGGCAATGTACTCAGCTATATTACTATTTTCATCAAGAATTGGGATTATCGTAGTGTTTACATAAAATGTCGAGCCGTCTTTAGCTAAATTTTTGACGGTATCTTTATATATCTTCTTATTTTTTAGAGTTTCCCAAAGAAGGTTAAACTTCTCTTTGGGTACATCGGGATGCCTGACTATATTGTGATTTTGCCCGATAAGTTCATTTTTTGAATAACCGCTAATATTACAAAACTCATCATTTACAAAAGTTATTACTCCATCAATATCTGTTTTGGAGATAATATTGCTCTTTTCAATGGCATCTTTATACTGTCTTAGCATTTAGCACTTTCTTTTTTATATAATTATACTACTTCTTAAATTTGATTATGCAACAATAAAAAAATAAGATTAATCAAGATTGACTATTTTTAAACTTACCAAAAAGAGTCCAAACTCTCTCTCATCGCTTCCCTCTAGTTTTTCTTTTAAGACGAAGGGTTTTGGCG
>MIBZ01000059.1 GCA_001829675.1 Sulfurimonas sp. RIFCSPLOWO2_12_36_12
GCACTCTTAATTGCATTCTCAAAGCTAAGAGTGTTTGCTTTGCCCATATAGGCAATGTCAAATGCAGTTCCGTGATCTACCGAAGTTCTGATTATTGGCAGATTTAGCGAAATATTTATGCTCTCATCAAAGTAGAGCGCTTTTAGTGGTGCTAAACCTTGGTCGTGGTACATTGCCACAAAATATCTGAACTTTTCTCTGGAGTGTGGCGTAAAAGCGGTATCTGGCACAAGCGGACCGATGAACTGCTCAAATCCTATCTTTTTGTTCGCACTTTTTATCGCCTTTGTAATTCTAAGCTCTTCATCTCCCAACACTCCGTTATCGCCTGCATGCGGATTAAGTCCAAGAACGGCAACTTTTTCTTCCGGAATAGAGTTATGCAGAGCTAAAAAAAACTGTTTTAATTTTTTATATTGCATGGATGAGGCGACATCTTTTAGTGGAATATGCTCGGTATAAAGTGCCACAAACATCTTGTCGCACCCTAGCATCATAATGGCATCTCTTTTGAAGTAGTCGCGAAGCATATCCGTATGCCCTTTGTATTGCAAACCGGCAAGCATCCACGCCTCTTTGTGAATAGGGAGGGTCACAACTGCATCAGCTTTTTTGTTTTTGCAAAGTTTGATGGCGCTTAAAAATGAGTCGTAGGAGTATCTTCCGGCGTCTTTATCTACACAACCCTCTCTAATGTTAAAGCTCCCCTCAACCTCAAATATCTCAAAATCGGTCGGCACTTCTACATCCAAAAGCTCACACGCTTGATTTAGCATATAGGAGTTTATGCAGTAGATAGGAGTGCAGAGTTTTAAGACCTCTTTGTGGGCTTTAAGGGCTATCTCAATCCCCACTCCGTTTAAATCACCGATACTTATTGCAATGCGTGGTTTCATCTTATTTTAATCCTTGTATTTCTCGAAAAAGATAGTTTTTCGTAGCTTTAGGGGGTTGCAAGGGACATCTGTCCCTGCCACTAAAACGGACGAGTTCGTTTTAGTGCGTAACATCAGATAATAACTTTAAAATAAATCTGCATGGCTGCCTATTTCAACCAATGCAAGTTCTACTACTTCTTCTTTAATTTTGTATATTAGCAGTAAATCAGGCTTAATATGGCACTCTCTACAATCATTGTAATTGCCTATGAGTTGATGGTCTTTATATTTTTGTGATAGAGTTTCACCGTTTGCCAACTTTTCAATAATTACAAGGGTTTCGTTTTGTTGTTTTGCAGACAACTTTTTAAAACCTTTTTTAAAAGATGCGGTTCTAAAAATCTCGTATCTCAAGAGAGTAAATCTCTCTTTAACTCTTCCATGCTCGTAAACTTTTCACCTTTTTTTGCTTCTAGCTCTTCGAGCGCTTTTTTCATTCTCTCTTTTGGCACTTTAAGCTCAAATGGAATGGAGTGGGTTAATGCTACTTGTTTGCAAAATAGATTTATCCCATCACTCAGGCTCATGCCATACTGTTTCAAGACTTCTATCGTTATCTCTTTTGCTTCGCTGTCTATTCTTATGCTTGTGCTGGCTCTCATAATAAACCTCTGCTTTTTAAAGAAATTGTAACACATTTGTGGTACAAAAACAAGGTTAAATTTTTTAAATGTATATTGATATTTTTAAGATTTTAGTGTTTTTAGATACGCCATAATTATGTAATCACATTTTACAATAATATTATCATTTAAATGAACATTTTTAGTGTTCGTTAATTTAGCAAATAACAAGCTGTTTAATATATAATGTTCGTGGATAATATAGTTATGTCTAAGAGTTTTACAGAAAATAAATGCAAGGATTAATATGGAATGCATCGTAACAGACAAAGTTGGTTATCGTATGACTTTAGAAACAAGTGAAAAGTTAAAAATAATAGAACCAGGTACAAGTGAAGAGTGTTTTCCTTTTGAAGACAAACTTGTATTCTGCTATAAAAAAGGTAGTTTTCAAGACTGTCAAGCGTTTATAAATAAGCAAATTACAGATGTGCAAGAATGCTTAGAAATAAAAAATATTAGCGATACTTAAAATAAGACATAACAAACCAAAGGAGAGCAATCAAAAACCAGCGGGCGGCTTTTTATTGCTAATTTTAAACATTCTTCACGGATATTCCGTAATGATGCGAAGCACCCAGCAGAGAATATTTTTATTAGTACAAAAACCCAAAAAGCCAGAGTGGGATTTTATTTTCATATCCTATCTCTATCTCATCTGCTACTACATAGCCGTTTGTGTTGCCTTGGAGCTGCGCATCTGTTTTACTCGCTCCTCCTATCTCGCATACAATTTTCTCATCCACTATAAAATCACCTTTGTCATGGTAATGCACTTGGTGTTTGAGTCCGACTTGAGATACAAAAAAGCTCTCCCGTATCGAACCGATATCTGGTGATGCGCAAAGAACTCTAAAAAGATTTGGATTGTCAAGGAGAAGTTTGTCGGGCTTATTTACCGCTCTCATCCCTTTGCCCCCTCGTACTACATGTATAAGACTTCCCGCATCCATTCTGTCAAGATATTTTGAGAGCGTAGGCCATGAAGTGCCAACGGCAGCGCTTAATTTTGAGATGTTTAATTCATACGGTTTTGTAACACACAGCATGTAGATAATTTTTTTGAGTTTGTCGAGTTTTGAAGGGTCGATGTTGTATATCTGGCAAAGGTCGGAGTCAATGGTCAGGTTTATCACTTCAATGAGTTTTTGCGGATAGTCGCTTAAAGACTCTTGATAAAATGGATAACAGCCATAGTTCAAGTAGTTATTAAACTGCTCAAGCGGTCTTATCTTTTTCATGATTGTTGTTGCAATATCGTAATGATTTTCTAGGATTTCTTGGAGTGTATATGCTTGAAATTTTTTTTTGGTTTGAATCTCGCAAAACTCTCTCAAAGATAAAACCCCCAGAAAATGCACCACGGCTCTTCTTGAGAGGTCGGCACTCGCATTTTCTATCTGTAGTGCAGATGAGCCTGAAAAGATTACACGCAGGTCAAATACATCATATATTGCTTTTAGCTCTCTTGAGAAATTTTCGCTTTTGTGTATCTCATCTATAAGCAGAAGGTCACCGCCCTTTGCATGAAACTCTTCTGCAATGTCATAGAGGCTCTCTCCGGCCATGGCAGGGTGGTCACAAGAGATGTAGAGTATCTTTGATGCATTTAAGCCTGACTCAAGTGCATATTGTCTTAAAATGGTACTTTTTCCTGCGCCCCTTGGACCTTTTATGCCGATGAGTTTTCCGCTAAAATCTATCTCGCCATAAAGCCATCTTTTATATGTCGGAACATCTTTGCTTAAAATCTGGGAAGAGATTTTTTGAAGTATAGGTAAGTTCATCTCAAATCCTTATATAAAATGTATTTTATAATAATACCATATTTACTATAAAATGCATTTTATACTAAAAGAGTAGTTGAAATTTACCTAGCAGTAACTCTCTTCATCTCTTTTACAGCTTCAGCCAGACCGCTAAAGACGCTTCTTGCAATGATGCTCTGACCGATATTTAGCTCCGTAATCTCGGAGATTTTCATCATCTCGTGGACATTGTGGTAGTTTAGTCCGTGTCCGGCTGCTACTTCAAGCCCTATCTTTTTGGCATGTTTTGCGGCTGCGGTTATGTCGGCGATAGATTTTTCAAGTTTTATCGCCAACTCATGGCGCGGAAGTTGCAGCTCTTTTATGGAGTGGTTTGAGTGTGAGAGTGAGGAGTGAAGCATCGCGTAGATGTTTGCAAAAGTTCCGGTATGCAGTTCAACCATCTCGGCACCCAGTTTTTTTGACATCTGTACCGCCTCTATGGTCGGGTCGATAAACAGCGAAACGGGGATAATATAGTCGTGCAGAAGCTCTATCGCGTAGGAGATTTCATCCTCGTATTTTATGACATCAAGTCCGCCCTCTGTCGTGACTTCCTCTCTCTTTTCAGGTACTAAAGTGGCACGGTGCGGTTTTAAATCTGTTACGATATTTAGTATATCTCTGTTAATGGAGCACTCAAGATTTACGGGCAGGGTAGAGTGCTTCATAATGTTGTAGGCATCGGCATCTTGGATGTGTCGTCTATCTTCTCTTAGATGGATAGTTATCTGGTCGGCACCGTTTTGACACGCAACAAAAAGAGCGTTTAAGATGTCTGGGTCATTTACTCGTCTAGCTTCTCTTAAAACCGCTACATGGTCGATATTTACACCTAATTTCATTATATTTTTCCTAAAAACTTTTTTTGATTATATCATTGATTTCGTTAAGGTTTTGCGTTGCTCCAAAGCAGCTCTTAGCTCCGCAAACCATATAGTTTTCATCATCAGAGACTTTTTTTTGAATAAACGGATACTCAAGCGATGCCAGTTGCAGAGCATTTTGCTCCAGATTTTTTTGGTTAGATTTTACTACCCTGTCGCCTTTTAAATATCTCAGCATCTCTCTAAGCATATATGGGTAGATGACTGGGCGTCTTCCAAGCTCGTAAGAGTTGTATTCCAGCGTTTTAAATGCGAAGTGGCTGTACTTCTCATCTTCTAGAAGTGTGCCCAGCGAGAGCAGAACATCAACCATAATTGCAACGGAACTTGTGTAAGTGTTGTCCGAAATTTCTGCTTTTGTCTCAAACTCTCCTACGCTGAATCTCCAAGCTCCTTTATCGTAAAATTTCTCTAAAGCAAGGTTTGCAAAGTGCTGTGCGCGGATGAGATAGAGTTCATCCTGTGTGGAGTTAAAAGCCTCAATCAGCGCTTGAGAGAGGTATGCGTAATCCTCTAAAAATGCTTCTACTTTTGGAGTTTTGTGTATAAGAGTCGTGTGGTAAAGTTTGCCGTCTATATACATTGTTTTAAGCAGTGCATCAAGGCTTTTTATGGCTCTTTTTTTGTAACTCTTATCAACTTTGGCTAAATTAAAAAGAGCTTTTATCATCATGCCAGACCATGAAGTTTGGATTTTTTTGTCTATAAAAGGGTACTCCCTTGAAGCTCTTATGCCTCTTAGCAGAAATTTTATATCTTCAAATCCATCTATAGCTTCATCGCTCTCAAATCTGATGATATTCTTGCCCTCAAAATTTCCATTTTTGCTTACACTGAGTTTTTCCAAGATAACTTCAATATTCTCATACCCGTTATCTGCCAAAACTTTATAAACTTCATCATAGCTGTATATAAAGTATGTTCCCTCTTCGCCCTCGCTGTCGGCATCGCTCGCGCTGTAAAAGAGCTCATCTTCGTTCATATGGTTATGCCAAAAATCGGCAATCTCTTTGGCGGTTTGTAAAAAACTCTCATCTTTGTAAGCCAAATAAGCGTTTGTATAGAGTTCGCAGAGCAGGGCGTTGTCGTAGAGCATCTTCTCAAAATGAGGCACTTTCCACTCTACATCAACACTGTAGCGGCAGAAGCCGCCGTCAACAAGATCATAGATGCCTCCTTTTTTCATACTCTTTAGCGTATGAAGAAGCATAGCTTTTGCCGCTTTGTCATCATAAAGTTTGTCTATGACAAGAAGCGTGCCCAGAGTGCTTGCATGCGGAAATTTCGGAGCGACAGAGAAGCCGCCGTATGTTGTCTCATAGTTGTTTTTTACCTGAAGCATAAAGTTTTTTACAAAATCCTCTTTTAAAACCGTTGCCTCTTTTGGGTGCTCTTTATGGTTTAAAAAGCTCTCTATCTCGTCGGCGTTTTTAAGGAGCTGTTCATCATAAGAAGAGATTTTAGAGGCTATAAGTTTTGTAAGCTCAACAAATCCCATCCCCTCAATGCTTCCTTCTCTTGAGTGCGGCGCTATGTAAGTTCCCGCAAAAATCGGCTTGTTGTCGGGCGTGCAAAAGATGGAAGTCGGCCATCCGCCGCTTCTGCGGTTTAAGAGCGTGTAAACCTCTTGATAGTGCTTGTCAATGTCGGGTCGCTCTTCGCGGTCAACTTTTATAGAGATAAAATGCTTGTTGAGTATGTCGGCACACTCCTCATTTTCAAAAACATTCTCCTCCATAACATGGCACCAGTGGCATGAACTGTAACCGATGGAGATAAAAATAGCTTTGTTCTCATCTTTTGCTTTTTTAAATGCTTCGTCACACCACGGATACCAATCTACCGGATTCTCTTTGTGCTGTTGCAGATACGGCGAATCTTCAAATTTTAATCTGTTTGACATGTAAATTTCTTTTATAATTAATTTTTTGTAGAGTAGGAAAAAATTGCTAATATTGTGCTTAAATAAAAAAATGGAGTGATATTTTAAATTTAAATATCGGTATAATTACATCAAATATAGCTATGTGGATTGAGTATGCCTGTAAAAAAGAGTAATTCTAGAGAAGAATCAAAAGTGTCGGTACCTGCTGACACAGAAGTAACTCCTACATATAGTGTTAGTGAGGCCTTGCAAAACTACTTTAACTCTGTTGATTTTCTTATGAATAAACAGCTAGAAACGATAACTACAAGAGCACAGCTAAACTATTTTTTGGCAAGACGCTTCTTGATAACTGCCTACAATAATCTTAAAAATCTTGATCCGGCTTTACATGACCATAAGGATATAAAAGAGAAACTAAAGGTGCTTCAAGATTTACACAAAGCTTACTACACCGTTAATGACAAGACTAGTGTTCCAGAAATTGCTTTTGAGATGATTTTTTTACGCTCTCAGCCTGAGTATATGCAATATATTCAGGATAAGGAGGAGTGTATAAACCGTATTTCCACGCTGAGTGTAGTGTCGGAATCGCTTTTTCCCGAAATACAGCAGAGAGAAGCTGAGCTGAAAAAATTGAGTAAAAATGATAAAAATCGAATTTTACTTGAAGACGCACTAAAACCACTGCGCGGAAATTATGTGGATGCCGTTCATGAAAAAGCAGTATCGAGTGAAAAACTTGCCAAAATGAAGGACCTAAAAGCAATCTATACAGAAAAGTATTTTGACTCTTTTGCCAATGAACTCTCTCAGTTAAGCAAAGAGTATAAAAAAGTGCTGGTAAAAATACTAAACAATAAAGCGAGTGAGCTGGACAACGAGATATGGAAGCATGCAAGCAAATCAAAGTTGATACGGGAGCATTTTAGCGATGCAGGTATCAAAGGGGATTATACAACTATGACTTATTTAGGTTACTATCTAAATACTTTGGACAAAAGACAACTAAAAGATGAGCAAGTAGAACTTTTTAAATTTTTTGATTATTTAAAACAACAGCAAAAAGTTTAGATGAAATATTAAGCTACTTATTACATTTAAATAATATAATTGGTGGACAATGTTTATATAAAGAAATGGTAGATGGTATATGCAGTTTAGCAAAAAGATAGTTATCAGTATTTTATTAATTCAAATAGTAGGTTCTCTAATCTACAACTATCTGTACCATTATCAGTACACTACGGTGCTCAATATGACTATTAAAAAGAAAGAGCACGACACCAATTTTATTGTAAAAAATATTTTTAATGAGATTAGGCAAAAGTACACTGACCTCGGAAATGAACTGCTCAAAAAACCTGAAATAATAGAAGCATTTGCAAATAGAGACCGTGACGAGCTGCTTAGATTATCCACTCCAATCTATAAAAAATTAAAAGAAGATAATAGTTACTTTAATATTATGAATTTTTACACGCCCGATACTCATGACTTCTTGCGTCTGAACAAACCTGATTTATTTGGAAATAATCTCCAATCTTTTCATAAAATTACAGTTAAGGCCAATGAATCAAAAGAGATACAAAGCGGTATTGAAGTTGGAGAGTACGGCATCTATTATAGAGTTATTTTTCCTGTTTTTAAGGACAATAAACACATCGGCGCATTTGAATTTGGAATAGACATAAAGTATTTAATGTCAAGATTATCAATTCTAAATTTACATACGCCTCTGTTGCTGGTATCAAGAGAATCGGCTGAACCTATTTACAAGCATAATGAATCGGCAGATAGCTACATAGGCGAATTTACAAACAACTACTCATTTGTAAAATATAGCCAATCAACAGAAGAAAAAAAATCGATTCTTGATATAGCAGATAAGCGCATCATAAACGAGAGCAGTTATATTGTAAATAACGACGATGCAAAGTATCTGATTTTTCGCGGATATACTTTGCATGATTATAAAGATAGCGATATAGGCTATTTTGTATTTATGGACGAGATGGATTATTATATGGATACCATTGTAGTTATTAGATGGATTTCTATAATAGCAACTATTTTACTTGTAATAATCATTGTTGAATTGATTTATAAGCTGATAAACAAATATACGGCTGAGCTTACGGAGCAAAAAGATATACTTGATTATCAAGCTCATTATGATTTACTAACCGGGCTTTCAAATAGAGTTTTATTTAATGACAGACTAGAACAAGCCGTTGAAAAAGCGAAACGACAAGATGGCAGGTTTGCTCTGCTCTTTATAGATTTGGATAGATTTAAACAGATAAATGACTCACTAGGTCACTCAGTCGGGGACAAGGTTCTTCAAATAATAGCAAAAAGATTACAAAGTGTTGTCCGCAAGGAGGATTCAATATCTCGTTTGAGCGGAGATGAGTTTACAATTTTAATTCAAGATTTAAAACAGGTGACTGATGCTTCATTTTTGGCACAAAAAATTATTTCGTCACTTGCAGAAGCGATTAATATAGAAAATCATACGCTCTATATTACCTCAAGCATAGGAATCAGCATTTTTCCAAATGACGGCTTGGATGCAAACAATCTTCTAAAATACGCCGACGCAGCTATGTATAAAGCTAAAGAAGAGGGCAGAAATAACTTCCAATACTACTCTTCTGAGATGACCGAGAAGGCATTTGAGAGAGTTGTAATGGAGGCGAGCATCAGAAAAGCTTTAGACAATAATGAGTTTGTTGTCTATTATCAGCCTCAAGTTGACGGAAGAACAGATAAGCTTGTCGGCATGGAGGCATTGGTTAGATGGCTGCATCCTAATGTAGGACTGGTTTTTCCGGATAAATTTATCCCTTTGGCACAAGAGACAGGACTTATTTTAGCTATTGATCAGTGGGTGATGAGCAGTGCTATGAAGCAGATAACTAAGTGGTATGAGATGGGATTAAACCCTGGAATTCTGGCGCTTAATCTTTCCATGAGACAGCTTGGACAAGAGGGCTGTGTAGATAAATTGGGCTTAATGCTTAAAGAGAGCGGATGCAGACCTGAGTGGCTTGAACTTGAGGTCACCGAGGGAGAGATTATGAAAAACCCTGAAAATGCAATAGATGTTTTAAAGAAAATCAGCAATATGGGCATTGAACTTGCAGTCGATGATTTTGGAACCGGTTATTCGTCACTCTCATATCTAAAGCGCCTCCCGATTGATAAGCTCAAAATTGATAAATCTTTTGTTAACGGTCTTCCTGATGATGAAGAGGATGTAAGCATTGCAAGAGCCATAATAGCCCTTGCTCATAGTTTAAAATTAAGCGTAATTGCCGAGGGTGTTGAGACTAAAGAGCAAAAAGAGTTTTTGGTAGAAAATGGATGTGATTTTGTTCAAGGCTACTTTTACTCAAAGCCTATACCATCAGATGAGATGGAAAAGATATTAAATGATGAACAGTCATTGCGAGCCTCTAAATGAGGCGTGGCAATCTAAAGAAGAAATAGACAAAAAAAATAGTTAGTGCTATAATATTTTGCATCTAAAACAGGAGAGTTAAAGTGAATGTAGTACAAAAATATTTTCCCGATATAAAAAAATGTGTTCAAGATTTTAATATTAATCTTGAGAGTTTGCAGTCTAACAGTTCCAATGAACTTCTCTATACGCATGTGATAGCGGAATATAAGAAACTGTTTTTAAATCTTCTTCTTTCTGTCTCAAAAGAGGATATTGAGCATAATACTAAAGTGCTAGTACACTTTACGATTGAGCATGATATATCTTATTTATTTCTCTTTAATGAACTTCTCACTGTTATCCGTAAACTGTTTGGCAGCCTTGTAGAAAAAAAAGATTTTGAACACATAGATGAGCTTAATCATTTTTTTACAGAGCATGAGCATCGTATTACTGAGTTGTATCTGCAGAAATTTTTAAATCAGCTTAAGCTTAAAAATGAACTTCGCCTCTCCCGCATTGAATTAATGCCCGATAAAAAATTTATGATACATTATGAAAACCATATCAGGTGGGTAGTTAACCTTATTCGCTATGTTCAAAAAAAAGAGTTTAATGATAAACATCCTGAGCTTAACCCGACTCAATGCGAATTTGGCAAATGGATAGGTAGCACTACAACTTCTTATCTTCTCTCTACAACTCATTTTAAAGTGATAGAAAAACTCCATATAAATCTTCATGACTTGGCCGCAAATGTCGTTAGCTATTGTAAGCGCAACGAGTTTCGCCCCGCAACTCTCATCCATCTTATGCAGCGGATTGACTACTATTCACTTGAAATTGGAAATGAGATAGCCTTTCTTAATGAAATTGAAGAGAGTGCTAAAGACCCTCTGACTCATCTGCTGACTAGACGATTGTTTAACAAAATTATGTTAAATAAACTCGATATTGCACAAGCAACCGGCAGAGAATTTGCTCTGATGATGTGCGATTTGGATCATTTTAAACTTGTCAACGACACCTACGGTCACAGTATAGGAGATGTAGTGCTTAAACACTTTTCCAAAATATTAGAAGAGACACTTAGAAAATCGGATTATATCTTTCGTTTCGGCGGCGAAGAGTTTATGATTTTACTGCCTATGACGGACAGAGAGGAGACTCTTATGCTTGCTCAAAAAATCTGTGATGTAACCGCTTCAAAAGAGGTGATTATTGATAAAATATCTATCCACTATACCGTAAGTATTGGAACAATTTCTATTTTAGTCGACAATAAAACATCTATCAATCAAGACACTATTGACCGTTATACTGCTCAAGTCGATGAAAAACTTTATCTTGCTAAAGAGCGAGGTCGAAACCGCGTTGAATAGATAAAGTATTAAGTTTTATTTAAGCTTAATGCAACTAGAATGTGTAGCGAAGGGTGGATGCAGTCATCTTCTTTTTGCTAAAATTATTTAAAAGGAGTTACATGAAAGTTTCAAAACTTATTTTATCGTTTATTTTAAGTACAACGCTGTTTGCTCAAGTTTCATTTGCTCAAATAGCTTCTACTGAGGCGCTTGACTTGGGCGTTGTCACGGTTTCATCTAAAGAAAAACTTGTCCAGATTATCTCTAGAGAAGATGTTTTAAAAAGATTTGAGGAGTTGGGAGTTGACACAAAAATTATTGAGGCTAGAGTTGCTTCAATGACCGATGAAGAGGCTTCAATAGTTGCGCATCAAATTGATACATTGCCGGCAGGTGCAGACGCAGGCATGTCAATAGTCGGTGCTATCGTTTTTGTATTTGTAGTTTTACTGATTACGGATATTCTTGGATTAACAAAAGTTTTTAACTTTACTAAACCTATAACTAACAACTAATGTGAATATCGACTACGCTCTGCTTCTTGCGCTAACCTCGTTGATTTTTTCAACCGGTTGCGCACCTAAAAACCCTCTGCCACAAAATAGCAACTACTCTTCATACAGCATAGATGTTCCTTTTGTTGCTCCTCGTTCAGAGCTTTGCGGCTCAACATCCATAGAGATGCTCTCCTCTTATTGGCAATCCAATAGCTCATATACTCCAAGGCTTTCACTTAAAGAGTTGGATGAGAGAACGCTTATTCCGGCAAAGGGCGGTACTCTGCAGATAGAGCTAATTGCTGCAACAAGGGCTAACGCTCTTCTTGCCTACCCATTGGAACCTACATTTGATGCACTTTTTATGGAACTAAAAGATAATCATCCGGTTATTGTGCTAGTAAATCGTGGGTTTTCATGGTATCCGCTTTGGCACTATGCGCCGGTTACGGGATACGATGCAAAGTCACAAACTGTTTTGATGCACTTTGGAGATAAGCCAAATGAGGCTGTGCCGATTGGTACATTCGCGTCTATTTGGCAGAGAAGCGGCAATTGGGGAGTTGTTCTTTTGCCTCCGAATGAACTGCCAGCATCTGCCTCGGGGCAAAAATATCTACGCTCTGCATACGATTTTGAAAAAATAGGAATGGTTGATGAGGCGATAATTGCTTACAAGAGCGCACTTCTTCGCTGGCCGCGAGACATAGCTATCCTTTTTGCACTGGGAAACGCCTATTATAGTACGCATCAGATAAGCAGTGCTGAAGAGAGTTACCGCAAAATACTGCTGATTGACAAAACTCATCCGCTTGCTCTTAATAATTTAGCCGACCTTCTATGTCACACCAACAGAACCGAAGAGGCTTTAAAACTGCTTGATACGGCTGTGACAACTGATACTAAAATAGTGTCCATAATAGATGCCACGCGCAAAGAGATTAGCAAAGGGTGTATTTCTATGTTAAAAAACTAGGAGCATTTTAAATAAGTGAAAGTATGCCCTCAGCCACTCTGTTTAGCGGCAGTTGCTTCTCAACGGCTCCAATCTCATGAGCAACTTTTGGCATGCCGTAAACAACGCAACTTGCCTCATCTTGCCCAATCGTTCTGGCACCTGCGTTTTTCATAGCCAACAATCCTTTTGCCCCGTCACTGCCCATTCCTGTTAAAATAACGCCAATCGCATTTGCACCGGCAATTTTAGCAACAGAGTTAAATAGAACATCAACAGAGGGTCTGTGCCCTGAGACTTTTTCGCCGTTGCCTATCTCAACATAGTATCTGGCACCGGAGCGTCTTACAACCATGTGGTAATCTCCCGGAGCCACAAGTGCAACCCCCGGTATTATAGAGTCTCCGTTTCTAGCCTCTCTAACCTCCATGGCGCATAGTGAGTTTAACCTTTGTGCAAATTGAGCCGTAAAGTTTGCCGGCATATGCTGAACGATAACTGTTCCGGGGGCATTTCTTGGCAGTCCTATTAAAACATCTTTTAGAGCTTCCGTGCCGCCGGTGGAGGCGCCGATAGCCAATATTTTATTGGTAGTTTGGGCTAGCGAAGTCGTGTTGGCTTGTATTTGGTTATTTAGCTCTTTTTTAAAAACTTTAACCTTGGAAGCTACTTTTATTTTTGAAATGAGTTCATCTCTCATCTCATCTTTTCCGTCATATATATGCGAATGTAGTTTTGGGACAAAATCAACGGCACCGGCTTCCAGCGCTTCGAGTGTCGTCTTAGCTCCGCTTTGCGTAAGTGAAGAGACCATAATTACCGGTAAGGGCATGTAGTGCATTAATTTTTTTAAAAATGTAATGCCGTCCATTCTAGGCATCTCTACATCAAGACATATAACATCAGGTTTAAGTTCAATGATTTTATCTCTTGCGATATAAGCGTCCGAAGCGGTTCCTACAACTTCTATGGAAGGCTCAGATGCTAAAATTTCACTCAGCACGGCTCTGGCGGTCGCACTGTCATCTACGATTAATACTTTTATAGCCATTTTCTTCCCTACAAATTTTATTTAGCGGTATATTTCAATAACACTTTGCCTTGGGCTAGATTAAATTGAATTTTTCTGCCATTTTTGCCGCCTACATCCTCTGAAACTATATCTATTTTATACTCTTTTAAAATTTCTCTAGCTACCAATATGTTTTTTTCTCCTACCATCATCGCAGCGTTGCAGCATGAAATATTTATCGATGCACCGCCAAATATTTTTGCTTCCAGCGTATTGATTTTTGCACCTTTGTCTAACATATTTTCTATTAATTTTGGAATGGCTATATTGCCAAATCTCGAAGATTGTAAGCCATTGTCGTTCCAAAACGGAAGAAGGTAGTGATTCATGCCGCCGATGCATAGTTTTTTGTCATACAAGCAGACGGCAATGCAAGAACCTAAGACAGTAGTTATTGATACGGGTGCAACATCAATATGAATTTGACCTACATGTATAAATTTTAAACTATCTGTTATCATTATAATTCGAAAGCATCATCAAATGAGTCAAATAAAAATTCATTTGTTTGGGTCAGCGGTAATTTAGCCTCAAAAGTTACAAATCCGTCGCTTACATTATAGTCAACAGCTCCGCCTAAACTTTCACACAAATCACGGACTATGCTAAGCCCTATGCCAAGACCGTGCTTGCCGTCAAGTTTCTCAACAAAACGGGTAAATACCTCAGGTTTGTGATTGACATTTATGCCGTCACTTCTGTTTTTTACGGCTATTGTCAATATATCACTCTCTAGAGTTAAAATAATATCAACAACCTCGTTTTGAGGGCTATTGATACACCCGTTAGAGATTAGATTTTTTATTATGGTATATGTTTTTTTTGGATCCAGCACTATTTTATGTTCAATCGAATTTTCAATGTTTATCTGAATATTTTTTTCTTTAATAATATATCTTAGATGTTTTATAGTCTCATTGACAATCTCTTTAATATCAACCAATGCATTGGCAGTGTCAAGATGTCCGCTCTCAATTTCAGCTACCGTAATTATATTTTGAATTTTAAAATCCAGATTTAGCGCCTCTTCTTGAATTAAAGAGAAAATTTTCTCATTTTCATCACTATTTTGAATTTTTAAGTGAGGAAGCATTCCCAAAATAGCCGTCATCGGGTCATTTAATTTATTGGCAACAAGAGATAAAAAGAGTGTTTTTGCCTTTTGGCTATCTATTAATTTTTTGTTTAACTCTAAAATTTTTTTACTTAAAAAAGCTACTTCGTTCTCAACAATCTCTTTTTTCGATAAGTTTTGCACTGTTTAATACTCCATATTTTTAATATTTGCTATCTCTTGTTTTAGGTTATTCAACATTTTCGCAATATCTTTTGAATTATCTATCAGCTTGGAGTTGTCAATATAAAAAACCTCACTCATGCTATTTACGGATGATATCTCCTGCGTTGTCTGTGTAATTAAATCTTTTAGCTGCAAAAATATTTTACCAAAGCCCAGTGAATCATCATGAGACCTTGCCGATTCAATAATTCCGTAAACTTGAACATAGCCCAGATACATGATTTGTTGTTCAAGCTCTTCTAGGCAAGTTGTAGTTTTTTTAATGGATTTATCCATAGATATCGGCAGTATGGTTAATTTTTCATTATAGAGATTGACCAATTCAAACAGAGTGTTAATGTTTCTGTTTAACTCTTGGCTGTAAACTATGGTTTCATTCTCAACAAGTTCTTGAATAAAATAAGTTACCATTTCCATCTGCAGACTTATAGATGAAACAAGAAAGATAGTTTCATTTAAAAACTCAGATAAAGATTGGGAAATATCGTGTATGTTAGCGATAAGAATGTCGTTTTCTTTGGAGTTAGTGCGGATATCACTGGCTAAAACACTAAATGTCTCTCCGTTTTCCTCTAGCTTATAAGATGCCAAGGAAGCATTGAGAGAGAGCAGTACGATATCTCTTCCAAGAGAGTTTAGAATTAAACTTTTTTCTTCAAACATAGACTTTATCTTGGTGAATGTATCGATTTTTTCAAACCATTTGCCATACTGCTCAAGCAATATTTTGCTGGAAGTAAAAATTGATTTTAGACCTAAGCCAAATTTTGAGACCCCAAAATCAATATTTTTCACATAGGATTTGTTTAACAAGAGCAATCTTTTTCTCTCTAAGAGTTCAGCTAGAAGAGCTTCGTTCATAAAATGAGTGTAATCCCTGTAGCCTAAACCGTTTAACAACTCTGAAAATAATTTTTCACTATCCGGTACCCCTGTTTTATTTTCTGTCATTAAGAGTCTAAAATAAATCTCTTTTACTGCGCTAAACATCGCACTGCTCGGCTTAAATCTAATTGAGATATAGCTATCCTCCAGAGGAAAAACTGCCGCTATAACCCAGTAGTATCCTCCGTCTTTTGTTTTATTTTTAACATAAGCCACAATAGGTTTGTTTGCCTTTAAATAATCCCAAAAAGTTTTAAACACTACGCGAGGCATATCAGGATGGCGTACAATATTGTGAAACTGACCAATAAGCTCCTCTTTAGAGTAGCCGCTAATGCGCACAAAAGTCTCATTTCCGGAAATTATGGCACTATGATTATCAGTAATTGAGAAAAACAACTCATGTATATCAAATTTTGCTTCTTGCATTGTGAGGTTATTTTTTATATTTTGCAACTATTTTTCCTATAATTTTTGATAAATTGAAGAGCCTAAAAGTTTTAGCGTCTCTTTGTGTGTCGTCAAAGACTCCGAACTTCCTAAAAAGAGCGGGGAGCCTTTTGGTAAAAGTTGCGCAAACCGTCCTACTAACTGATGTCTGGTTTTGTCATCAAAATAGATCATTACATTTCTGCAAAAAATCATATCAAACTTGTTTTTGAAAAAAAACTCATCTGTGACTAGATTGTATAGACGAAACAAAACCCTCTTTTTCAATGCCGATTTTATTTGATATTTCATCTCATTTTTGGCATCAAATTTTTCAAAAGATTGCATAACCATATTTTTTGGCAGCTGCTCTATTTGCGTAGACTCATAACAGCCCTCAATTGCACACTTGAGAACTTTTGATGAAATATCTGTTGCCAGAATCTTAATATCCCAGCTCTCAAAATCCGGCAAATAATTTTGTAAAAACATCAAAATCGTATATGGCTCTTCTCCGCTGGAGCATCCAGCCGACCAGATTCTGATTTTTTTATCTCTTTTTGATGATATTAATTCCGGTAAGTAGCCCTGCAGCCACTTCCACTGTGTCTCTTCTCGAAAAAAAGATGTTACATTTGTAGATATCGCACTTACAAAAAAGAGAAGTTCATCGCCGGTTGTATCGCTAACTAAACGGTTATAGTACTCTTTAAATGATTTTAGTTCTAGCTCATTTAAGCGTTTGCTTAGGCGGCCTTTTACAAGTGTCTGTTTTTCTTCTGAAATGGAGATGCCGACTTTTTCATAAATATAAGTACGAAAAAGTTTAAACTCCTCCGGTTTCAGCTCAATCTCATACATGAGAAATCTCGTTTAGGGGACGCAGTTCATCTACATTTAAAATCAATGCAATATCGCCGTTTCCAAGAATTGCGCCGCCGGAAATCTCTTTTATCTTAGCCAATGATTTGCCTAAAGTTTTGATTACGACCTGTTGTCGCCCAAGAAGCTCATCTATCATGACAGCTATTCTGCCTCCCTCAGTCTCCACACAAACTAAAATGCTCTCCCAAGCTTCCATTTTTTGGGTTTTGATATCAAAAACAGTGCTCAACCTAATGATGGGAATACACTCTCCGCGAAGGTTTACAAACTCGCCCCTTCCTTTTATGATATGTACAATCTCTTTTTCGGGGCGAAATGATTCTACAACGCTAAGGGTAGGAATAATATATATTTCATCAGCCGTTCGTACAAGCATTCCGTCAATAATCGCCAGAGTCAGAGGTAAAACTATAGAGAAAGTAGTGCCACATCCTTCATCTGAATCTATCTCTATTTTACCGCGGAGCTTTTCTATGGATGTTTTAACAACATCAAGTCCCACGCCACGCCCTGAGAGGTCACTAACCGCTTCGGCGGTTGAGAATCCAGGTTGCATAATAAGACTAAATATCTGCGAATCTGTAAGATTTTCATTTTCGTTGATGATTCCGCGTTCTATCGCTTTTTGTAACACCCTCTCTTTGTTGATTCCTCTACCGTCATCACTCACGCTTATAACAATATTGCCGCTTTTATGAAAAGCCCTCAAAGCAATAACCCCCTCCGCATTTTTACCTGCACGGAGTCTCTCATCGCTGTTCGACTCTAAACCATGGTCTATCGCATTGCGAATAATATGTATCAGCGGGTCAGAGAGACTGTCTATCATAGTCTTATCAATCTCCGTATCTTCCCCTTGAACGATAAGGTGAACCTCTTTGAGTGTTTTTTTAGAGGTGTCTCTGACAACCCGTTTCATTTTCTCAAAAGTATCTTTAATTGCAATCATACGAAGACTCATAACTCTGTCTTGAATCTTTTTGGTGATTTTTGAGAGAGTTTCTATTGTACGGTTAATCGCCTCATCTTCGATGGAGCGGATTTTTTCGTTTTGCGCTATAAAGTTTTGCGTAATTACCAACTCTCCTACAGAATCAAACAGCTCATCAAGCTTAATCGTATCAATACGAATGGTTGATTTTGGCGCGTTTGCATTCGACGGCGCAGGGCTTGGAGCTGTTTGGAAAGCTGTGCTTAAAGCTGCCTCTATCTTTATATCTGCTTTTTTGATTACGGCAGGTTCTATCTGAGTGATATGAAATTCATGCTCAAACAAAAACTCAAATATCTCCTCAATATCTTCTCTCCTTTGAAGAGTTAAAACAACGACGGTTACATTGGCGATACCGTTTTCATCACTTTTAAATTCGCTTATGGTTTTGACATTTTTCATATCAAAAAAGCTCTCTAAAAAGTTTGTTCTTTCGCTTAAAATTTTTAAAAATATAAAATAGTCAAATCCTCGTTTATAGCAGTCAATATCAAGATTCAAATCAATTTTATATAAATTCAACTCATCCGTTTGCAGTGCTTGATGAAATTTAATGCTCTTTTCAATGTCATTTTCTTCATTCTCTAAAGAACTCAAGCCAAATTCAGATGCCAAATCATTTAGCTCTGCAACACTGTTTTGCTCAGTCATAGGCTTAGAGATGTTTTTCTTAAGCGCAAGCAAGCGTTTAATCTTTTCTAAACACTCAGTATAGCTTTGCGGCAGCTGTTCTATGGCATTTAGTTCACATCCCATAACCTCTTTTACAACATCTACGCTCTCTACGAAGAGCTCTAAATTATTTGCTTCTATGCTCTCTTTTGTGCTTCGGTAATAATCTAGCAAATCTTCAAAATGATGAACAAATTCACCAAGACGGGTAAATCCGAATGCATTGGCGTTGCCTTTTAGTGTATGAACACCGCGAAAAATTTCGTTTAGCAGATTAAAATCATTTGAATTCTCTTCAAAACGGATAATATCAACATCTAATTTTTCAACTATTTCGCCGGCTTCTTCTATAAAAATCGCTTTGACTTGTTCTTGTTTAGTCATGATATATCCAATGAACGGTTCCGTATATCGGGGACATTGTCCATCCTTTGTCTAAAAAAGGAATCTCCATTTCAGGGCGAGTTTTTTTTATGCTCACTAAAAGAGAGAGAAGCGCACTTGATTTAAGCAGACCATTCTCCTCTATCTCGATTTTTTCAATATACTCAATTCTGGGGCGAATAAACTCTTCAAATTCTACAATTTCGTCCATGGACATATCTAAGTCTATGGTAAGTGCATCACCATTAATTTCCATTTTAAAACTCTTTTAAATCATCTTCATGCAAAGGAAAAATTTCTTCAGCTTTGCTAGATGACTCTCTGCTTTTAGAGATATAATTTTTTTTATGTGTCATTTGTGGCGCTTTTATCTCTGCTTGATAATGAGGTCCTTTTTTTGTCGCAACTATCTGAGTAGCGGTGTTCATTCCAACCATTTTTGCCAAAACGAAAACAGAATCCATCATCGATGAGGCTTGTGCGTTTAACTGCTGTGCGGCAGCTGCGGCTTCCTCTGAATTTGCAGCAACCTGTTGTGTTACTTGGTCAACTTGACCCATTGCCTGATTTATTTGAGTCATTCCCTCGCTTTGTTCTTTGCCGGCGATAGAAATCTCTCCGATTAAATCAGATACTTTTTTAGATTGCTCGACTATCTCTTTAAAAGATGTGTGGGTTGCAAGGGCAATCTGATTTCCCTCTTTAATCTGTCCAAGAACCTCTTCTATAATCACTGATGTCTCTTTGGCTGCTGAGGCTGCGCGCTGAGCAAGGTTGCGAACTTCATCTGCAACTACCGCAAATCCAAGCCCGTGTTCGCCTGCACGCGCGGCTTCTACCGCTGCATTTAGAGCTAAGAGGTTCGTTTGAAACGCAATTTGATCAATAGCTTTGATAATCCCTGAAATTTTTGTAGCCGATTCTGTAATCGCATGCATAGATGAGGAGAGCTGTTCACCCTTTTCATAACCTGCACGGGCAGAGTCATTTGCATTTTTTGCCAAAATATCGGCTTGACGCGCATTGTCCGTATTTTGCGTATTTATTGCCGTACTCTCTTCCAGCGTCGCACTTACCTCTTCTACACTTGCAGCTTGTATACTTGCTCCTTGAGCCAAAGATGAGGACGATGAAGCGACTTGATCACTGGCAGAGGAGATTTGAGCCGCACCGTCTTTGATGGAGGTTACGCTTGCAGTAATTGAGCGGGTAATCGAACGAATAATAATTGTTGCCAGTACAATTGCCAATATAATTGATGCTGTAACAATCATTGCAAGCAGCTCTTTAAATGAAGATGCTTCCTCTTTTGAGTGCTTACTTGTTTCTACCATATTCTCTTCGTTGATAGAGTATAGTTTTTGCAGATTTTCTTCCATACTCATACGCAAAGAGGTGATTTTTAGGAGATGCTCGCCTATTTTGCCAAAAAGCAGTTCAGTCTGTTCAGGGTCGTCACTCTTAGACAAGCCCTCAATTACATCAGATTTGAAACTTTCATTTCTTTTTCGCCACTGCTCGTAATCGGGTAAAAATTTCCCCCATATCTCGCTCTCTTCTTTAGTATGGGCAACTTTATTGTACTTTTCTATACCTTTGTCAATTATGCCAAACCCTTTTTGCATCATTTCTGAGACATTTTGCATTTTTGTTTTCATATCAGGGTCATTTTCAAGTCCTCTGGAACGGTTTACTTGAATTGCAAAGAGCATGATACCGTAGCGGATAGTACCCGTACTTATGAGTGAAGAGGAGCGAACTTCTCCAAGCTCTACAATATCTGCCTCCAATTGAGTAGTTGCTCTGTATCCCATAAATCCCACAACAATCAATGAAATTATCAAAACTGCCGTCAGCAACATTAATTTGCTTTTTAATAACATATTTTCTAACCAACCCATCTTATTCTCCTTAATCCTCAATCAAATTTTGTATTTGTTCTAAGTCTACAATTTCATCAGCTTCAAAAAGTTTTAAAACATCCAAAATCATCACGACATTTTCCCCCATCTGTGCAACTGCCGAGATGAAATCCGTATCGATATAGCTTCCAAATTTTGGAGGCTCACTTAAATTTGATTCATCTATTGATGCAACTTCTTCAACATGGTCCACGATAAAACCGATATTTATTTTGTCAATTTCTACAATGATAATAGCGGTGTGCATATCTGCCTCTCTGCTTGGCATTGCAAAGCGCAATCTTGTATCTACTACCGGTATAATCGAACCGCGCAGATTGATTACTCCTCTCATAAACTGAGGCGTTTTCGGCACAGCTGTTATCTTCATCATCGCAATAATCTCTTTTACCCGCTCTATTGCAATTCCGTACTGTTCATCTCCCAGAAAAAAGGTAAGATAGCGCGCCTTTTTAGATTGGGATGTATTTGGTTCTGTACTCATATATTCATACTCCTAGCACCATTTTGATTGATTTAACAAATTTTTCATCACTAAAAGGTTTTACCATCCATCCGGTTACCCCTATCTCTTTACCCGCCGTTTTTATCTCATTAGAGCTCTCAGTTGTTAAAATAATTACCGGTTTTGTTTTGTACTTGCTGTTGGATTTTATAGCCTTGATTAGTTCTAGTCCGTTGAGTTCGGGCATATTTATATCACTGATAAGAAGATCAAAATTTTCACTCTCGTTTTGAAGCGCTTCTAATAGGACAAGAGGGTTTAAGTACGCTTTGAACTCAATCATTCCGCTCCCAATCATCTCCACAAGCGCCAACTCTGCCATCGCAACAACTGCTTTAGAATCGTCAACTATTATTACTTTTTTTGCCATTTACTTTCTCCTTGAGTGTTTATTAAAAAAATTCCATTTCATTATCATCATCAACATCAATCTCCTTATTGCTCATAATTCCTTCAATCTGCATACAGGAACTAAAAAATGAGCTATCCAAATAGTGAATGTCTTGTGTATCTTGAAGTTCAAAAATATGTTTTCTCCACGATACAAGGTCATATCCCAAATTTTCCAACAACATAATGAGCGTTTTCGTTTTGGCAGAATCTTCTACAACCAAACTAGCCCTGTCTTTTAAAAAAACTCCAAGTGAAGAGAGAGCGTATGCAAGGGCAGTAAATTCAAAAAGCGTGCTGATTGTATGAGAGTAGGCTCCCAACACTCTGTCCGCAAAATCTATAAGATTTTCATCTGTCGGCTCCTCTTCAAATGTTGAGAGTTTTTCTCTCCACTCTTCATCAAAGCTTGCCAAATCAAGAATCTCATCTAAAATATCCCCGCCAAGATCAGAGACATAATCAACCGAACTGGTTTTTTTAGTAAAACTTTGTCTAAGCAGCACTTTCTCCTCAGATGCAACAGCACGAACTTCTTTTGCATCTTTTGATTTAACTGCCTCTTGCTTTGAAACTACTGTTTTAATCTCTGGCTTAGTTTCACTCTTAATTTCCGTCTTATTCTCTATTTTGCTCTCATCTGATTTTTTTTCTTCAAAGTGTCTTTTTAATCTGGCACATAAAACATTCTCTTTGATGATAAAATCAGATTTAAATTTCTCAACTATCTCAACTATTTTCTGCTCCAAAATAATCGCATTTTCAAATTTAATCGTTATGTAAAGTTCATCGTAACTCTCTTCAATTATTATGCTTAAACGCTGGGCGTTCCTAGTTCCTTGACGCATAAGCATATAAAAGAGTTCTATTATCGGGTCAAGTTTGCTGCATGCGACTACATCTCTGGCGTTGTATTGGTCAAACAGATACATTCCAAAATCCATCATTGATTCCGTATCTGTAATATCAAAGATGATTTTAAAAGAGCGGATGTCGGAATTGAACGGATTTAGCGCATCTTTTTTCGAAAGAAGTTTGCCCTCTCCCTGCTTTAAAAGCATTGATGAACCTATGCTTTGTATTTTAAATAAAATCAGCTCTTTGTCAATTGGTTTGGTAATGTAAATATCAACGCCGATTTCACTCATATTTTTTTGCATATTTGGGTCTATAACGGCCGTTACGGCAATAACGACAATTTCAGGATGCAGTTTTTTTATAACTTTTGATGCTTCGTAACCATCCATTACCGGCATCATGATGTCCATCAATACAATATCAGGGTGCCAATTTTGGGTAATTTCTACGGCTTCAAGCCCGTTTGTTGCCTCTTTTATCTCAAAATTTTCTAATTTTCTGCATATAGCTTTTAAAACTAAACGATTGTCTTCAACATCATCAACTATAAGAAGTCTTAAATTATCCATTTTTACTCTTTTTATTATATTTTCTTAACTATTAGTCTAAAGCAGCTGCCTGCGCCCTCGGACGAAGTTACATCCAGCACCATATCCATCGCGTTTGCATACTCTCTCGTAATACTTAAACCCAAACCGGTTCCGATATCACTATCTCTTGCCTGTTCAAAAGGTTCAAATATGCGGGAAAGTTTTTCGCTCGGTATTCCAACTCCGCTGTCCTCAACTTCAATCAAATAACTGTTTTCATCTTCGCTTAACTGCACCGACACAAACCCATTTTCTGTAAATTTAAAAGCGTTTGAAATCAAGTTTATTAAAGTTTGATTGAATTTAATGTTATCGCATTTAATTAAGCCAAAATCAAAATCTATTTTTAATCTATAATCCACACTCCCTTTTGTGTTTAGGCTTGAGCAATTTTCATAAGTTTCTCTAGCAAGTTTGACAACATCATAAACAGCAATATTGAAATGTTCATTTGAAGATTTAATCTTTGATAAATCAAGCAGAGAATTAATAAGGTTTAAAAGGCTTTTAGAGTTTTTATGGGCTCTTTGTATAAACATTTTAACCATCTCACGACTCTCTTCATCATCTAAAATTTCATCATAAGCATCCAACGCTTGGTCTGTAAAATTTAAAATCGCATTTAGAGGCGTCCTAAACTCATGAGAGACTTTGTCAAAAAATTTAGTTTTTATTTCAAGGGCATGCAGTGCATCTTCTTTTGTTTTTACCATCTCTGTTATTTCGTTTTGAATAGATATGCACTCTATGATTGTGCCGGATTGATTTTTTATAGGGACAACGGTTGCACTGAAAAAATGAATATTTTCCTCTTTGTCTATATTTTCAATGACGCCTTTGTAAATTTCGCCGTTTTTTATAGTCTGTATGATTGAACTGTAACACTTGCAGGTTTCATCCGTATTACAAAGAATTTTTATGCTTTTGCCTACCAACTCATCTTGGCTATACTTTAATGCTTCGCAAAACGCGTTGTTTATATAGGTAATATTTCCGATGCAATCCATTTTTATAACCAAATTGGATATATCAATTGCGTTGTTATACTGTTTTAGTAAAAATTGAGCCTCTTCTTCATTTTTAGAGATAGACCTTAGGTTGTACTCAAGTACATTTTTATATCCCATTATCTCCGTTATATCAGTTAAAATAAGAATAAAAACATCTTCTATAAACTCAAACTGTTTAATTGAGATGTTAAATTCATGCACTTTTTTTGAGCTGATTATGCCCACACGGTAGTAATCTTTTTTGTTGTTGTCAATAAGATTAAACCATCTTTTATTTTGGTATCCGTCGTAAACATACCCATATTTATTTATTTTTTGAAAAACCTGCGAGAGAAGAAAATTCGGGTCAAAAACATCAATATCTTGAGCCGTAAAAAAATCTATAAATGACTTGTTTGCATCAATAACTGTATCGCCGTCTGTAATAGCTACAAGATTTGAAGTGATGTTAAACAGGGACTTGTAGTATCTAAAGTCCGGGTTCTCTTTTTTAATCTGTTGCTTTAATAATGTCTTTGGAGTAGAGAGAACATTCTGAGTTATTTCTTTCATATCTGCAACTTTATTATATAAACTTTACTTATGCTACTATAAAATCATCACATTTAAAGAGAGTGTCAGAAAAATGTCCAATAAAAGCATATTGAAATGAATTAAAAGTAACTTTAGGTAACAATTAAGTAACAATTGCTTTAATTTATGCTTGATTGACATTAATTTGTTATAATTTTGCCACATTACAAAAAATCGGAAAAATATATTATGAAAAAACTTCTTTTGCTTCTCATCTGCTCTATTTTGCTATTTGGCGCGCAGCCGAAATTCTTAATGCCAGAAGAGGCGTTTAAACCAAGCGCAAAACTAAGCGACAAGATGCAGATAGAGGTGAGTGTTGAAGTTGCAAAGGATATCTATCTTTATGTCGAAGCGACTAAGGTTAGCGTTAAAGAGGGGAGCGGTTTAAGTGCCAAAGAGATAACCTCTCCCAAGAGTGTAAACCACGATGGAGATATGGTCTATTTAGAGTCTCCGACTTTTGTTGTAACTCTAAGTAAAGATGCCGGCGTAACAGGTTTGAAAAATGTAGAGATTGAGCTTTCATATCAAGGGTGTTCGGAGCAGGGGTTATGCTATGAGCCATATACAAAATCTTTCAAGTTTGATATAGATAGCTCAAAACTGGAGGGCGGCGCAAAAAAAGAGGATTTAAAAGATATTAAAAAAGAGATTGTGGCAGAAAAGAGAGCAGAAGCAGAAGCAGTGGAACTCTCTGAGAGCGATTCGATTGCCGACACAATAAAGCATGGCAGTGTTGCTTTGGTTCTTCTCACATTCTTAGGTTTTGGGCTGCTGCTTGCTCTCACTCCATGCGTATTTCCGATGATTCCTATAATATCGGGCATTATTATCTCTCAAGGAGAGGGTTTGACAACTAAAAGAGCATTTATGCTCTCTTTGGTTTATGTGTTTGCTATGGCGATTGCATACACGATAGCAGGAGTTTTAGCAGGACTGTTTGGCTCAAATCTTCAAGCCGCTCTTCAAACTCCTTGGGTTATCTACTCATTTTCTGGAGTTTTTGTTGCACTGGCACTTAGTATGTTTGGATTTTATGAGTTAAAACTACCCGACTCTTTTGTTGCAAAAATAAGCTCAAACCATCACTCAAGCCGCGGCGGTTATATGGGTGTTGCAATAATGGGCTTCTTGTCGGCTCTCATAGTCGGACCCTGCGTTGCGGCTCCGCTTGCCGGCGCATTAGTCTATATAGGTCAAACAGGAGATGCTCTTCTTGGCGGAATGGCACTATTTGCCATGAGTATCGGAATGGGTCTTCCTCTGATTTTAGTCGGTGTGAGTGCGGGCAAATTTATGCCTCGCCCTGGTGCATGGATGACTATGGTTAGTGCGATATTCGGTGTTATGATGCTGGGCGTTGCTATCTGGATGGTTGAGAGAGTGGTTGATGGTTATGTCATTATGCTTCTTTATGCGATGCTAGGTATTGGTTTTGCTACATATTTTGGAGCATTTGGCAAAGATGTACATGTGTTTAGAAAAGGTGCGGCAACCATAATTTTAATATATTCTACATCTTTGTTTATAGGCGCACTCGGCGGTTCAAACAGTATGACAAAACCGTTGGAGTTTTTAAAACCTCAAGTCTCTGCACCCTCGGCAGTAGAAAAATCTTCACATCCTGAGTTTAAAAAAGTAACTTCCATAAAAGAGCTGGACGAAGTTTTGGCGTTGAATAAGGGCAAAAAAATAATGCTTGATTTTAGCGCCGAGTGGTGTGCGGTATGTAAAGAGCTTGACAAAAAGACATTTTCCGATGAAGCCGTAAAAGCGAAAATGGGCGAGTTTGTACTTATTCAAGCAGATATTACACAAAACAATCAAGAGCAAAAAGAGTTGAGCAAAAAGTACGGTGTTTTTGGTCCGCCGGTTTTGATATTTTTTGATAATGAGCTGAATGTTATAAAATCAAAAACTATCGTTGGTTTTATAGAACCGGATAAATTTTTAGAGCATCTAAGTAGTATTTGATAGACTTTTTGTATAATTCTGAAAAAAATTAAGAAAGGGAGAAAATGTTGAAACTTTTGTCAAGACCGTGCCACTGCAATCTTTTTTTCAAGCGCAAGATACGACTTGTTCTTTTGTTAAACCATTTTATCCCACGCTGTCCATACTACACAACTTACTTCGCATTTAGACGCACAGGCGTACACCCTCCGCTTTAATATCCTTTTTTACAAAAATTACCATAATAAATTCTCATATCTTCAGATATGAAGCTTTAGTGCCACAGCGGCTAGCGTAGCCAAAGGAATTACTTCCGTTGGCGTTAAAAATAATAGAAGGGTATTGTAATGTCAAAAAATTATATAGTTGGATTCCCAAGAATTGGGGAGCAAAGAGAGTTAAAAAGAGTTTTGGAGAGCTTTTGGGCTAAAACCGCAGGCTTTAGTGAAGTTCAAAAAGTAGCAGCAGAACTAAAGGCGAGACACTGGGAGTATCAAAGAGATGCAGGAGTTGACTTTATAAGTTCAAATGATTTTTCACTCTATGACAATATGCTTGACACTTCGGTTATGTTTGGTGCAATTCCACAGAGATTTAAGCATCTAAGCGGCGAAGAGCTTTACTTTGCAATGGCAAGAGGAGATGCTTCAAGCGTGGCTATGGAGATGACGAAGTGGTTTAATACAAACTACCACTATCTTGTTCCCGAACTAAGCTCAAACGATAGTTATAAACTGGATGCTTCAAAAATTGTAAATGAGTATAACGAAGCGAAAAAACTCGGTATAAAAACAAAGATAAACATCATAGGTCCTATCACATATCTTGGACTTAGTAAAAGAGCAGACCGTGGCGACAGTTACGAGTTTTGGGGCAAGATATTGCCGCTTTACGAGGAGCTTTTTAAAGTTATCGGCACTCTTGATGATGAGATAACCATTCAGATAGATGAGCCGATTTTTGCAAAAGAGTTAAATACGAAAGTTCTTAGTCTTATCAAGCCGACTTATGACAGACTTTGCGCAGTTTCGCCAAACATAAACATAGCGGTAGTTACCTATTTTGAGCACTCAAACGAGGCGACAAAAATTTTAGTTCATACACCCATCTGGGCATTGGGGCTGGATTTTCTATATGGAGATGAAAATCTTGATTCGCTTGAACTCATCGCAAAGAGCGGTAAAAAAGTTATAGCGGGAGTAGTTGATGGCAGAAATATTTGGAGATGCAGCGTTGCAAAAACTCTTGGGCTTTTAGAAAATATCTCTTTAGTCGTAAAAAAAGAGAACATTTTGGTCAGCTCCTCTTGCTCGCTTCTTCACACACCTTTTACTCTAAAGTATGAAGATAAAATGAATAGCGAAATAAAAGAGTGGCTAAGTTATGCGCTTGAAAAATTGGACGAAATCTCGCTTGTCTCAAAACTCTTTTTTGATGGAGAGAATAGTCTGAACAAGACGCAAAAAGAGGCACTAAACAGTAATATAAAAGCAAACCAAAGCAGAAAAAACTCTACTCTAGTTCATAGCAAGAGAGTTCAAGAGAGAGTGCAAAATCATACTAAATTTCAAAGAGACGGTATTTCAAGTGAGAGAATTGCTCTTCAGAGAGAGATTTTAGGCTACAAAGATTTGGCAACAACAACCATAGGGTCATTTCCGCAAACTCCGGAGATTAGAAAAGCCAGAAGTGATTTTAAAAACTCTCTTATCTCAAAAGATGAATATGAAAAAGAGATAAAAAAGTATATAGACGAGTGCGTGGCATTTCAAGAGGAGTGCGGACTTGAAGTTTTAGTTCATGGCGAACCTGAGAGAAATGATATGGTTGAGTATTTTGGAGAGCAGTTAAGCGGGTACGGATTTAGTCAAAACGGATGGGTTCAAAGCTATGGAAGCAGATGCGTAAAACCGCCGTTTATCTACGGAGATATCAGCAGACCAAAACCTATGACTGTTGAGTGGATAAGTTACGCGCAAAGCAGAACGAACCACATCATGAAAGGGATGTTGACGGGTCCCGTAACCATACTCAACTGGTCGTTTGTGCGAGACGATATGGCTAGAGGCGAAGTTTCAAAACAGATTGCCGTAGCACTTAGCGATGAGATAGACGACTTGCAAAAAGCGGGCATAAAAATCATACAAGTTGATGAAGCGGCGTTCAAAGAGGGTTATCCGCTAAGAGACGAGAAGATAAAAATCTATGAGAAGTGGGCAGTAAGAGATTTTAAAATCGCAGTCAGCAGTGCAAAAAAAGAGACGCAAATCCATACGCATATGTGCTATAGCGAGTTCAACGATATCATAAACACCATAGAAGATATGGATGCGGATGTTATCTCCATAGAGACGGCAAGAAGCGGCAATGAGTTGCTAAAAATATTTAAAGAGGTCGGCTATAAAAAAGAGGTCGGTCCAGGGGTTTATGACATACATAGCCCAAGAGTTCCGAGCGTAGATGAGATGGTAAAACAGATAGAGCTTTTACTAGAGGTATTGCCAAAAGAGCAGCTTTGGATAAACCCCGATTGCGGACTTAAAACCAGAAAGTGGGAAGAGGTAAAACAAGCGCTTAAAAATATGGTTGAAGCGGTTAGGATAGTAAGAGAGAGATTGGACGCATAACAGTGGTTTTTATTTAAACACAACCCCCTAGAAGAGGGGTTGTGTAAAGTATATTACAAGTTGCTAGAAGCTACAAATGAGGCAAGTTTTATAATGTATTCGTTGGCGTTTGTCTCTGCAATCTCTTGAGCTAGGATTTTATCCGCTCCGCTTCCTAAAACTTTTTTGTAAATTGCTTTAATCTCTTCTATATCTTCTTTGTTATCCAATCTTCTTCTAAGACCTATAATATTTAGTCCCTTTATGGTTGCTTTGTTACCCTCGACAAGCATAAAAGGCGGTATGTCGGTCGTTACAACAGATGCTCCGCCTATCATAACTCCGGTTCCGATTCTATTATTCGCCTCTATCGTGCTGAGCCCGCCAATAATAACCTTCTCTTCACACTTTACATTTTCATAAAGTCTAACGGCATTTGTAACTATACAAAAATCACCAAGCTCTACGCCAAAGAGTATCTGTACATAACCCATTATAAAGTTATTTGCGCCGATAGTGATTTTTTTATTTTTTTCATCTTCGCTTTTTTGAGTGCCGATTTGAGTAAACTCTCTTATATGTGTTTTAGTGCCGATTGTTATCTTAGAATCTTCACACCCGATAACGGCAAAACTAAAGATTTTCACATCTTCATCAACACTCAGTTTGCCCTTTAAGATAACATTTGATTCTACTCTGCATCCTGATTTTAGTTCAACATTTTTACCGATGAAACAAAATGGTCCTATAACAACATTTGGAGCTATTTTCGCACCGTCTTCTATGATAGCAGATTTGTGAATATTAGGTGTGTTTTTTGGCATTATTTACTCGCAATCTCTAATGTAATTATGCTGTCATTAACCGTTGCCAATGAGCCTCTGTTGCCAGTTTGCAGATAGTTTACGAATGCTTCAAGCTCATCAGCCAAGGCGTTGCTTCTGCTTACAAAGCAGTTTTTTGTTATGTGCGCGTTTGGGTTGATATTTACGCGTTCAGTAAGAGTTTGAGAGATTAAATCAGCTTCAAAATATTTTATTTTGCTGCTCTCGTCTATCCTGCATGCAACGCTAATGCTTCTTTTTCTGTACGGAGTCAGCCAGTTTGTTGAGATATCCCCGATAATCTGACCTTCAAGCTCAAACGCCAGTATTGCATTGTCTTCATGAGTTTTGTGGATTTTTTGAGATTTAAATACAGCACTTTTTACAATATCTTTTTTTGTTATAAAGCGTATCAAATCGCTGTCATGAACAGAGAGGTCGGTGAGTATCCCCACATCTGCAATGCGTTCAGGAAAAGAGCCGCTGCGGGTTATTGAGATTGAGAGTATCTCATGATCTTTTATCTCGTTAATTAGAGATTTCACAACAGGATTGTATCTCTCAATATGCCCGACACAGCTTTTAATACCGTTATCTTCTACGGACGCAAGTATCTCTTTTGCATCTGCAACGCTTGAAGCTGCAGGTTTTTCAATAAAAATATCAATTTTGCGTACAGCACACTTAAGAGCCACATCTTTATGCAAAAATGTAGGTGTTACAATAATAACTGCGTCGGGTTTAACCTCATCTAGCATTGTTTCTAAATCCGTAAAAAAAGGCTCTTCAAACTCGCCATTTTTTACAACATCGCAAAGTCCGACTATCTTAATGCCGCCTATGTTTTTCAATGTGTTGTAGTGGTTTTTGCCCATCAAACCTAACCCGACAATAGCAATTTTTTTCAATGACTAACCTTTAATTGCTTGAACAACAAAATCTTGTTCCGCTTCGCTTAGATATGCACTCATCGGCAGTGACATTATCTCTTTTGAGACAAGTTCGCTTATTGGAAAATCGCCTATGTTGTAGCCCAAATCTTTAAATGCCTCTTGCATGTGAAGCGGAACCGGATAGTGAACAGCGGTCGGAACTCCAAGAGCTGATAGTTTTTCAACCATTGCCTCTCTATTTTTTACTCTTATTGAGTATTGTGCATATACGCTTGTGTTTCCATCGGCGATATTTGGCGTAATCACATCTGCATCTTCAAGCAAATCGCTGTATCTTGAGCCTATCTCATCTCTAAGTCTTACCTCTTCTTCAAAGTGTTTAAGTTTTACATTTAAAATTGCGGCTTGAACAGCATCAAGACGACCGTTTATACCGATGTACTTATGTTTGTAGCGCTCATTTTGTCCGTGGTTTAGAAGCATACGCATTTTTGTTGCTAGTTCGTCATTGTCAGTAAATATCGCTCCGCCGTCGCCGTAAGCGCCAAGTGGTTTTGACGGAAAAAAGCTTGTACATGAAATAGTTGAGAGGTTGCATGATTTTTTGCCTCTGTAAGTAGCGCCAAAACTTTGACATGCATCCTCAATGACCGTAATATTATGTTTTTTTGCAATATCGTTTATTGCTTTCATGTCAGCGCATTGGCCGTAAAGCGAAACAGGGATAATCGCTTTTGTTTTTTTAGTAATTGCCGCTTCTATTTTAGAAGGGTCGATGTTATAGCTCTCTTCGTCTATATCTACAAAAACACTTTTTGCACCCAGAAGGGCTACAACTTCGGCAGTTGCTATAAATGTAAAAGGAGTTGTGATGACCTCATCGCCAACGCCTACGTCAAGCGCCATAAGTGCTAGTAAAAGTGCGTCAGTTCCGCTGCTGCAGCCTATCGCATGTTTAGCGCCTGTATAAACAGCCAGATTCTTTTCCAGAGAGTTTAATTTCTCTCCGCCGATAAACTGTGCCGAAGCGAAAACTTCTAAAACTTCACTATTAATCTCTTTTTCATATTTTTTGTATTGCGCTTGTAAATCTATAAAATTAATCTTCATCTATGCCCTCTATTATTTTTGCTACTGTTTTTGAACTGCCGTGTTTCAAATAGGCTCTTAACGCTTTTGAACCCTCTAAAAATCTGCTTCTGTCATACTCGCTGTATGCCCTTAGGAGATTTTTGGCACTAACATCTTCTTGAATAAACTCCGGATGGAGCGCCCTGTTTTGGAACTTTGAAAACATTATGTTTCCAAGTCCTATATAATCGAGTTTAACAAGCCTGCTTGCTATGAAGTAATCCAGCGGTCTGGCTATATAAGTCAATATAAACGGTATCCCAATGAGCGACGCCTCCAGTGTAGCAGTTCCGCTGCATATAAATGCAAAGTCCGCCTCAAGAAGTGTTTTGTGTGCATCGTGAGCTATTTTAAAACCTGAAAGGCTACCATAAAGTTCTTTTATATCTTCTTTAGAGAAGTGTTTTGGTATTATAATTGTTGATTCAATTCCAAGCTCTTTTTGAACCTCTTTAAAGATAGGTATGAGTTTCTTTATCTCACCCTTTCTGCTTCCGGGCATAAAAGCAATTTGTTTAACTTCGCTGTTTAAACTCTCTTTGAACTCGGTTATCTGGTCTAAAAGAGGGTGCCCTACATAGGTTATGGGAGCATTTTTTGAGTAGTACTCTTTTTCAAATGGCAAAATTGAGGCTAGGTGGTCTATAGTCCTCTCCAAAACCGGAATCCGTTTTTTCTTCCATGCCCAAGCTTGAGGCAGGATATAGTAGATTATCTCTTTGTTTGGGTACTTTTTTCTTATTTTTTTGGCAAGAGGAAGGTTAAACCCTGATGAGTCGATAAGAAGAACTTTATCAACATCTTTTGCCAACTCAAGCATCTGGTTATTTAGCTTTATAAAAAATCTTAACTTCTTTATTGCATCGACAAAGCCCATTATTGCCAAGCTTCTTAAATCTATGATGCTACTACCCAGCTCTCTGTCAAAAATGCCGATAAACTCTGTCGTCTCGCTTAGCTCTTTTTTTAGAGATTTCAGGTGGATATTTGCCGAGTGTTCCAGTGCGCTGACTAAAATTTTCATGAACCGCCGTCTCCTTGTATTTTAAAATTGTCATCATACTTTTTATTTTTTTTCTCTTCAACAAACTGATACATGTAAGTTGTTAAATCGTCTATATCTTTATCGCTTAAATTGAGTGCAAAAGGTATCATCATCTCTTGCTGCTGATTGTCTGAAAGCTTTGAGCGAAATCGTTTTAATTTGTATGTCATATAGCCTTTTGCCCGATTTGCAAGATATGGATATTTGTGCAAACCCTCCAGATTTATCCCATGACAGCTATAACAACCACTTTTCATGTAGATGCTTTTGCCAGATTCGTAAGATTGGCTCGCCTCTAAAAATTGCAATAGTAAAAAGATTAAAAGTAGATAACGCAAAAAAAGCCTTTGATAAAATGAAATTATTTCTTATTAGAGTTAATGTACTTGCTCAGAGTGGTAAAAAGTTTTTCTACATCAATCGGCTTGGCAAGATGCTCATTCATCCCGTATGCTTTCGTTTTTTCTACTTCTTCTGTCATGGCATTTGCACTTAGGGCGATGATTGGAATATCTTTATCAATCTCTCTGATAATCTTGGTTGCTTCATAACCGTCCATAATCGGCATCTGCAGATCCATAAGAATTAACTCGTATTTGCCGCTCTTAAACAAATCTAGCGCTTCTTTTCCGTTGTTTGCAATATCAATCTCTTTAACATAATCTTCCAATAGTCCTAAAAGCACAAGCTGGTTTGTTAAATTGTCTTCTACTATGAGTATTTTATTTGCATTTAATATATTTTTATCAAACTCTGTTTTTTCTTCATCTGCTTCTATAAAATCTGTTTCCTGAAGCTCTATCTCAAAAATGAAGCTGCTGCCAAATCCCTCTTTGCTCTCAACCCAAATTTTACCGCCCATAAGCTCTACAAGCTGTTTTGATATAGCAAGCCCAAGACCTGTTCCGCCGTATTTTCTTGTAGTGGAGCCGTCAGCCTGCGAAAAAGATTTAAATAGTTTTTTTTGCTGTTCTTCGCTTAAACCGATTCCGGTGTCTTTTATCTGAAATCTTAATCTCTTCTCATCAATCTTTTTGATGGTTATGTAAATGTCGCCATTGTGCGTAAATTTAATGGCATTTCCTAAAAGATTTGTCAATATTTGAGAAATTCTCAGACTGTCTCCACAAAAGTAGTCTTTTAAGTTAGATTCATATTTAAGATGAATTCTTATATTTTTTTCTTGAACTATAAATTTTACCGATTCCATGACGCTGCTGACACTTTTTTTAAGATTAAAAGTAGTTTTTTCAATTGATAATTTTCCTGCTTCTATCTTTGAAAAATCTAAAATATCATTTATGATTCTAAGTAGTGATTTGGCAGAATTGTCAATATTTTTAAGAAAATTCATCTGCTCTTTAGTTAATTTTGTTTGCAAAAGTAGATGGCTCATACCAATAACACCATTAATCGGTGTTCTTATCTCATGTGACATATTCGCCAAAAATTGAGATTTTGCCTTTGTCGCATTTTGTGCTCTGTTTTTTTCTCTCTCAAGCTCTTTTGTTCTCTCTTTAACTATCTTTTCAAGAGTGACACGCTGCTTAATATTGAGATAGATGACAATAAAGAGGAGCAAAAAACCAAAAAATGCCAAAGCATTAATCCAGATATACTCATGCAGCATCTCCTCAAGATATTTATTGTTTGTATATGAGACTAAGTGGTTATTTTGAAGGTTCGCAATTTGCTGGTTTAAAAGCAGTTCTACTCGTGAATTTTTATCGTTTGTTGTAATAGCAAATACAATGGAGTAGATTAAAACAAAAAGGATAATGATAAAAATTTTAATAGTATTTAGGGAGTATCTCAACTAATCGCCTTTTTGTAAGCTACAAATAATTTAGAAATAGTATAACTAAAATTAACTAAAAGCTAAAAAAAAGAAATCTTTTTTATAAGCCATAATCTATTATAATTTTATCAATATATCAAAGGTTGAAGAGATGGTAATAAAAAATGCGACGGTGTGTGATATAGACTGTGAGAGAGAAGTTGATGTTCGTATAGAAGAGGGCGTAGTTACCGAGATTGGTTCAGACTTGCAGGGTGGCGAAATCATTGACGCAAAAGGTCTCTATTTTATGCCGCTTTTGGTAGATACAAACATAAGAGTAGAGGACTCTGTTCTAAACGCAAAAAATAT
>MIBZ01000060.1:0-84182 GCA_001829675.1 Sulfurimonas sp. RIFCSPLOWO2_12_36_12
AAGTCTATCTACTTGCTTAGTTTTCAATGATCTCAAACTTCGACTTTTTAAACCTAAACTTTAGGTCGCTCTGTTTGTGGAGGGGAATTATAGGCAAAAGAAACTTTGATGTCAATAGTTTTGCTTGTGAATTTTAAAAGTTTTCACTAACTGTTAACTTATTGAGCTTTTTTGATTTTTTTTGTTACTATATAGATACATATACTGCAATGTTGCTATTTATTAACTCTTTATATATAAAATTCCTAAATATACAAATATGTAACTTATTTTGTATTACATATATAAAAGGAAGAAATATGGGACTTTATGATCGTGATTATGCTAGAGGAAATGCATCTACTTATACTACTCACGCTAAAAGTGATGCACAAATTGTATCTTTTGTAAAAGAGACATACAAGCTTTTTGCTGCTTCAATGATGGCTGGTGCTGTTGGTGCATATGTTGGCGTGCCTATGGCTGGAACAATTGCATCTAATTTTTTCCCTCTGCTAATTTTAGAGATTGGGCTTTTAATTGGATTGCATTTTGTAAAACATAAGCCTGGTATCAATCTTTTGGTAATGTTTGGCTTTGTGTTTATGACAGGTTTAATGTTGGCACCTTTACTTTCTCATACACTTGGAATGAGTGGTGGCGGAACAATTGTTGGAAATGCTTTTGCTATGACATCAGTTATATTTGGCGCAATGAGCTTCTTTGCAATTAAAACAACTAAAGATTTTTCAGGATATGGAAAACCATTAATGATTGCAATGATTGTTATTTTAGTTTTTTCTGTAATTAATATTTTTATGGGAAGCCCTTTAATGGCAGTTGTTATCTCTGGTGCCGTTGTTATACTTTTTAGTATTATGGTCACATACGATACTCAAAATATAATAAAAGGTGCATATGAAACTCCTATTGACGGAGCAATTGCACTCTATTTAGACTTTTTAAATATTTTCACATCTCTTCTGCACCTTTTTGGTATATTTGGAAAAGATGAATAATCAACTCTCACCCGAACTTTATCGGGTGATTGATGCAAACCTAAACCGCCTCAAAGAAGGCATTAGAGTTGTTGAAGATATCATGAGATACAAAAACAACAACAAAGAACTCTCCCAGAGACTAAAACTACTAAGACATAAAGCAAATATAGAAGACAGTATAGAACTGCTAAAGCATCGTGACAGCGTCAATGATGTACTCCGTGAATCAATTAAAAGCGAAATGAACCGTAGTGATTTATCAGCTATTATTATTGCTAATTTTAAAAGAGCACAAGAATCTGCAAGGGTTTTAGAAGAGTTATATAAACTTTATAGTGCGGAGTATAGTGAAAATTTTAAATACATTAGATATGAACTTTATACGCTTGAAAAAGATGTTTTATCTTAATTTTTAAACTCTTTCTCGTTAATAAATAATTCTAAATCCATTGTTTTATATGATTTTGTACTAACATACTCAATAATTGTCGAGAACACTTCTTTATCCCTGTATCCTACCAAATGATATTTCACTTCGTTATCCAGCCCAATAAATATTGTTGATGGGTAGAGATGAATATCAAAACTTCTTGCAAAATTATGAATAGTGCCCTTGAAATTTTTATATACCACGCTATCGTCATTGTTAATATTCATATCTATATAGATAAAATCTTTACTAATCTGTTTTCTTATTTCTAAATTTTCTATGGAATTTTTTATCATTTTTTTACATGAACCGCAGCGAGTCATATGAAAAAATATCAATAGCTGCTTGTTTTGCTTTTTTGCTTCGTTAGCGATATTATCTATATTAATCAACTCGGCATAACTTATGAGATGCAAACTGACTGTTAAGATAAATATTTTAATGAGATTCATGTTGTGGATTTTAAATAAATGAGTAGTGATTTGGCACGAATGCCAAATCAGATGCTATACGATGTCTATTATAGACCCATATCAAATTCTTGATATGCTCTAGAGATATTGATACCGTGAAGTGCTTCGTACAAGCCTTTGTTTTTAAACTCTTCAAGAGGCACCGCTTCAACGATTCCAGTGCTATCAACACCATTTTCCATTGCAGCTTGAACTCTCTCTTTTGTTAAAGTAAAGTATTGTACTGACTCATCAGTAGCTGTTTTGTCTATAATAAATCCGTGACCAGGAACAAGCGTAGTCCAATCTTTTGAATTGATTCTCTCCAGCGCAGCTAGTTGTCCTATAACCGAACCGTCTCTGTTTGATGTAATTCTTCCATTCATAACTAAGTCACCGGCAAGAATAACTTTATTATCCGGCATATAAAGGAAGTAATCTTCCTCAGAGTGCCCATTACCAACCGGTACATATTCAAAATTTACTCCAGAAATAGTAAACTTAATTACCTCTTTATGCCACTCATCAACAGGAATAATCTTTGTTCCTCTGATAGCATTTTCAGTTAAAGTCTGGAACATTCTTGTTTTATCACCAGGCTTGTAATTTTTATTTACAGATTCAGGTCCTACAATTTTTGCACCAAAAGTTTCTTTATAGTAGTTATTGCCTAACCAGTGGTCATCATGCTCATGGCTTAAAATAATAGCTTTAACCGGAAGTTTACCTGCAACTTTACTCATAGCTTTATACGCCTGTTTAGCATATACATAAGATGCGCCGGTGTCCCATAGCACATAACTATCATTTGTTTTAATATAGCAAGTATTTACCATATTTCCGCCATTCTCTTTTGTAGGCATCTCAAGTGCACCAAAGAAACACCATACATTTTTGCTAACTTGTTTTGGCTTTAATTTATAATCAAAATCAGCTGTTTTTGCAGAAGCAGCAGTTTTCGACTTGCTAGAAGTCTCTGAAGCGTGTGCAACCGTCATTGGAAGCATTGCAATTACTGCTACCATTAATGGGTTAATCATTTTTTTAAACATAGGATTTCCTTTTTTAAGTTTATTCTTGGAAGAATATAGCTTGTGAGTAAAGTGACACACCAACTATATTCTTTGAAAGAATTTTATGCAAATAGTGTCCCCAAAAATGGGGAAAACACTATTTAATTACTTCTTTATCAGTTTCAGTTTTGCCTTTGTCATCAATAGTATCAACAACAATTTCATCTCCAGCTTTAGCACCTTTAAAGTTAAACATAAAATAAGGGTCTTTTGACAGGAAAGGACCTGTTGAAGCCTCCCATACAATTTTTCCACCTACTTTTGCAGTAACGTGAGTGATGTAACTAACATCAATTTTTTTCAATGCAGCTTCTTCTTTACCAACCATCGGGTTAGAAAGTAAAAGCTTAACTTCTGTAACATTGTCTTTTATTTTTGCTTTAATTTTCATATTAATCCTTTTGTTTATTTATCTTTTGTTTACACTTATAAATTGTGGGGTTAAATCAACCTCCACAACCACCGATAGAAACTTCTACTTTTTGTACAGCCGAGTATAACTTGCCGTCTTTGCCTTTTGCAACAATTGTTACATTAGCAGTTTTTCTCATTTTTATTTTAGTTTGAAGATCTACAATACCGTTTTCTGCCATTTCAAATACTACAACAGCACTTCTTGGATTTGCATCTTGGAAAAGTGCGATAGTTGTAAGTTCCAACTTAGATTTGATACCGATTGGCACTGCGCCACCATTTTCAGCTAATTTTGGAGCTTTAATTTCGATTTGACCATCAATCATTGCAGCTGAGCCGAATAGTGCTTCAATAGCCTCTTTACTACTTGCAGCTTCCCAAGCTTTTGGAGCAGTTGCTACAAAATCCGTAGCACTTAAGCTAGCCGGCAGTACTGATGCAGCAGCAGCTACTGCACCTAAACTTAAAAATTTTCTTCTTTTCATTTTATTTCCTTTATATTAGTGTTTAGTAAATCTAGCAAGTCTTACTTGCTAGATTCTACCATAAATTTAACAATATCTTTGACCTGAGCATCGCTCAAATCCATAGCACCACCCTTTGGAGGCATGCCGCCAAGACCGTTGATCGCGTTATGATTTATTTTATCAATACCTTTTACAACTAAATCAGCCCATACACCTTTATCTCCAACTGCCGGAGCACCCATTGCATCTGTTTTGTGACAAACAGCACAAGATTTTTCATACAATTTTTGAGCCTCCGAAACAGCTCCGCCTTTAGACGGGTCTACTTTTGGAAGATCTCTAACTGTTGAATAAGCAGGTACAACATCCGTAATCTCATTACCGATTTTAGCAACACTCTCTTTACCACAGTTAGTCATACAACGAGTTCCGACTGCACCAAAATTTTTAGGGTTTTTAAAGAAAGCTCTTACATTTTCAACACCTTTTGGCCCATCAATATTCGGATAGAAACCGTTACGATTTGGCATAACAATCTTTTTGAAGTTATCTTGATTTAACTCTTCAATTTCTTTGCCGTCTATTGTAACACCACTCTCTTTTAATAAATAAGCAGTCATAGCATACATTTGATCCGGTGAATAACTTTTTGGATGCGCATATGGCATAGCATCACGAATATACCAAATTAATGTACTTGCTTGTGGCCAGTAAGAACCGATTGTTCTATTTGGAGCATCTTTGCCCGGGCAAGTTCTTTGGTTTTTAAGTGAGTCAATAGTACCGCCTGTTAGGGTTGGGTAACCTTTACCGCCTGCACCGAACTCACCGTGACAAACCGCACAATCTTTATCGTAAAGTGCCTCACCATCATCTACGGTACCTGAACCTTTAGGCAAACCTGTACCATCCGGCATAATATCCGCATCCCAAGCTTTTAGCTCATTTGGAGTTGGAGTTCTACCAAAATTAACACCTTTAGTTGACTGCTCATTTATACGATATGCAGTGTACGAGCCATTGCTTCTCTTATAAGTAACACCACCGTCTAAGGCATTTTTAGTTGGATTATAAACACCTGCAGCAGCAGAATCAACTTTGCTCGGCGCAGCAGCAAATGCATTTGTAACTAAAAGTGTACTAGCAATTACTGAAGCTCCTAAAGCAATTAATTTATTATTTAATTTAATCATTATCTATACTCCCCCTACTTTGGACAAATGTCTGTTCTAACTTGAACATTGTGAACTGATCCATCTTGTCTTACTTCCCAAGTACAAATTGAGTTTCTATGATAAACACCCTCAACACCAATAATATCTTTTTCTTGCGTAACAGACGGTTGAACGAATCCAGCATCATCAATTGCACGAGATTGAAGCAATAAAGGTTTACCCTCATATTTATACATGTAAGAGAATCTTGTCCATGATTTAGGAAGAATTAATCCTTTTAGGCTTGCCTTAACATAGTTATCTCCGCCATCAAATGATATATCTACGGCAGTAATAGTTCCGTGACCACTCCAAGCAATACCTTCAACTTCCACTAAATCACCTTTTTTAAGGTCATTCCATGGCTTTTCAGGACAAGGAGTTGTGATAATTGAATTAACTTCTAAAGGATAGAAGTGTTGAATCGCTTTGCCGTCTTTTGTTAGAACAGTATATTTAGAAGTTTCTTCTTTACAGTACCAAGGCTCTGCACCGAACTCTAAACGCTTTAACCATTTAACACAAAGGTTAGCTTCCCATCCCGGTAGCATTAAACGAACAGGGTAACCTTGTTCAGGTCTAATTGCTTCACCGTTTTGTGCCCAAACAATCATTGCATCATCTAAAACTTTTTCAACAGGAATAGTTCTGCTCATCTCTGAACCGTCCGAACCCTCTGCTAACATCCATTTTGCAGTCGGTTTTAAACCGATTTCATCAAGGATAGTTTTTAAACGAACACCGGTCCATTCAGCATTACTCATCATACCTTTTACGAATTGTAAAGAGTTGAATTGTGGACCTTTCCACTCAGCAGCACCATTTGCAGGGCACTCCATAAATAGAATTCTACTCTCAGCCGGATATTTTTTTAACTGCTCAAGAGTTAAAACAATAGGTTTTTCAACAAGACCGTGAATCATAAGTCTAAACTTATTAGGATCTACATGCGCAACACCATTGTGTGTTCTTGTAAAGTGTAAACCATTTGGTGTGATTATACCCTCTAGCTCGTGCAGTGGTGTCATTGAAACAGCAGCATGCATATCTCCGGCAGAAGAAAGAAGACTTGAAGTTCTTCTTACGACATTATGCTCATACGCCGACGGTATACCGTACGGGTACTTGTTGAGCTCATCACCTAGAGTTGTTCCCCACTCTGTATGGTGAATTATGTTCTCATCGTCAGCCAATAGCTTAGCAGGTGCTAAAATACTAGCAGCCGTGATTGCACTCACAGAATAAACAGCAGTTTTTTTGAAGAAATCTCTTCTACTTGATTGCTCTATTGCAGTAGTTTCTAAATTATTTTCAGAAATTTTACTCATTTATTATCTACCTCCTTCTCTTTGATGTAATAGATTTCATAGTATGCACAGCATACACAGTACAACTTTATATGCATAGTATAAAATGCAAGACGGAGATTATATATGAAATTAAATTAAATTGTCAAGCAATAATATCAAAAATGTAATAATTTTCTCACATTTTTATAATAATGCACACTTATGTTCTTTATTTATAAATTTATTATTGTATATGTAGCGGCTATTTTTATCTAACTAAAAATATGCTAGTATTTCACACAAAAACAAAACAAGGCGTCTTTATGTCAAGCAAAAGAGTTGGACAGGTTTTAAAACTTTTTATCTCCAAGTCGGGAGTATCGGAGAGAGTTGAGAAGAGTGCTGTTGTTTTAGATGAGCTTGGTGTTATTGAAGATAAGTTTTATAACAAAAATATTCAAAGATCGGTTTTGATTGCCTCAATGGATAGTTATAACCTAATTAAAAATTATGCCCTTGAGATGCCGCTTGGCTACTTGGGCGAAAATATTTTACTAGACTACAACCCTTATGCTCTGGAAGTTGGAACAAAGTTAAAGATTGGCAACGCAATCTTAGAGATAAGCCAGCACTGCACCATATGCAACCATCTTGCCGTTATCGATGTAAAGATACCGACGCTTCTAAAAAACGACAGAGGCATTTTTGCTAAAGTTATCAAAAGTGGAGATATAGCAACTGACGATGAAATTTACATCTTAGAAGAGTAGATAAAAGCCACTTCAAACTCCAGATAGCTTAAAGGGTACTCGTTTAGTAATCTTTTACTCTCTTTATAGTTCAATATTTTTCTTGACCCGCTTACACCGCTTTTTTTTATATATTTAAACATATCTCTTGTTGATTCAAACTCAAGTTTGTAGTTTAGTACTTCAAACTCTGCGTTGAAATATTTCTTTTGAATCTCATTAACCTCATCTGCACTTTTCAAAATAGAGTTTATTGATGCCGTTTTATTTATGGTTTTAAAAGTGTTTGATGTGAAAATAGCCAAAGCAACAGGGGCGTTTAGTTCTTTGATTTTTCTAAATACTCTATCTAAATCGTCCGCCCATTGCAGAGCCGATGCCGAAAAAATAAAATCATATATATATGTAAGCATATTTTCAAATAGCTTATCATCATTAAAGTCTCCATAGATAGTCTCTATCTTTGGGGATTTTGGATGCAGCTCCAGCATGCCAGGCGCAAAATCGACTCCGTAAAAGTGCTCATACTCCCAATTTATTGCCCTGCAAAGGGCACCGCTTCCGCACCCGATATCTAAAATATTTTTCGGTTTTTGCGTTACATGCTCAAGAAGTTTTTCTATAACCATATTTTGTATAACATTGTAATTGTTATATTCTAGTGCATATTTTGAAAATTCAGAACTGACTCTCATCTTCTGTTTGCAATTAATGATATTATAAAAATGAAGAGCACACAAAGCACTATTGTTGCACCTGAAGGAAGTGAAAAATAAAATGAGAGTGTCATTCCTGCAACCACACTAAGAAGTGCAAAAATAAGAGAGATTATGACCGTTTTAAAAAATCCGACCCTAAACTGCAGTGCGGCAATTGTCGGGATAATCATAAGGGCACCTATCAGCAGACTTCCGACCACCCTGATAGAGAGCGCTATGATAACGGCTACCACGCTGACAAGCAGAAAGTTTAAAAGATTTACTTTAATACCGCTAGTTTTTGCCACCTCTTCATCATAAGCGATAAAATAAAACTCTTTTGAGAAGAGCAGCAACGCGCCCAAAGAGAGCGTTCCAAAAATTGCAATAGTTACAACATCTTCACTGCTAACTGAAAGTATAGAGCCAAATAGATATGAAAAAAGTGAGTTGTTAAAAGCCCCTCCAAGAGAAACGATAATCACGGCAATAGCAAGAGAACCGGAGAGTAAAATGGCAAGAACTGCATCGCTGTAAAGCGTAAAGGCGCTTCTTAGATACTCAATAAGCCAAGCGGAGATGACTGCAAACACGACAGCCATCCAAAGAGGATTAAAGCCTGCTACAAGACCGACTGCAACACCGACCAAAGCTGAATGGGCAAGCGTTTCGCTTATCATAGAGTAGCGTCTTAAAACTATAAAAGTTCCGCTTACAGAGGCAAGTACGGCAATTATTATGCCTGCCACAAAAGCTCTCTGCATAAAATCGTATTCAAATATTTCAAACATATCAGTGCTCGTGCTTGTGAACATGTAAAAGGTGAGCATCGATGCCGTAAAGCTCGCTCATCTCTTGGCAACTTAGAGTCTGTTTTGGATTATTACAGATTATTGCCTTTTGATTTATCGTAAACAGTCTTGCTATGTCATCTGCAATCACGCCTATATCATGTGTGATAAATACGATAGTAATACCCTCTTGCTGATTTAACTCTCTAAGCAGAGCATAGAAATTTTTTTGTGATGCTACATCTACACCGGTATTTGGCTCATCCAAAATCAATATCTCAGGTTTTGAAGCAAGTGCGCGGGCAATCATAACCCTTTGTCTCTGTCCGCCGGAGAGCGTTCCTATCATCTTATCTTTTAAATCGACAATATCCATTTTTACCATTGCATCATGAACAAACTGCTTATCCAACTCGCTAAAAGTACTAAAAATAGCTCTTTGTGATGTTCTCCCCATCTTTACAATGTCTAAAACTGTGGCAGGGAATGAAGCATCTACATGAGAAGCTCGCTGAGGAACATAGCCTATTTTATGCCACTCTTTAAAATTTGAGAGCTTTTTGCCATATATTTTCACCTCACCGCCTGTTGGCTTTTCAAGTCCCAACAACATTCTAATAAGCGTAGTTTTTCCGCCTCCGTTTGGACCGATGATAGCGATGTACTCGGAGCGAAAAATCTCCAAAGAGATATTTGATAAAATTGTTTGACCCTTGACAATAAAGCTCAAATTTTTAATATCAAAAATGGGAACGCTAAATTTCATTGGCACTTCAAAGCTTTAGATATTTTTTCCAGATTGCTTCTCATAATCTTCTCATAGCTAGGTTTTAGTTTTGCCTCATCCGCGGTAATATTTCCTAACGGCTGGAGTACATCAACTTCTACTTTCGCCTCTTTTGCTATACTTTTTATAGCCTTATCGCTTGCAAAGCTCTCAAAAAAAACAGTACCTATTTTATGCTCCCGCACATGTTCAATCAACTTTATCATATTTTTTCCGTTTGGTTCAGCCTCCGGAGACAATCCGCTAAGAGCCTCAACATGAAAACCGTATCTATCTGAAAGATAAGAGAACGCGTTATGATTTACAATAATTGTGTCAAGCTTGCATGTAGATAATTTTTCTTTGTAACTTTTGTCAAGATTTTTTAACATATTTATATAATTATCTCTGTTTTTTATATACAAATCCCTATTTTTTGGAAACATTGCAATTAGCTCTTTGGCAATATACTCCGCCGCCATTATCATATTTTGCGGGTCTTGCCAGTAGTGAGGATCAGTGCTGTTGTGGCTGTGATGAGTATCTTTAGCGTCGCACTGATGCTCATTTTTACCCAACACTCTTAGTTTTACATGCAGACTTATATTTAGTGCTCTATTTTTAAACTCAAATCCCTTTATCCACGGCTCTAACGAAGCCCCATTATAAAGAACTAAATCACTTTTTGATATTTTTATCATCTCTTTTGGCGATGGCTCGTAACTATGCACATCAACACCAAACGGAAGAATCATAAAAACTTCTAGCGTATCTGCCGCAATATTTTTTGAGATGTCATATAGGGAAAATGTGCTGGCTGCTATGGTTGGTTTTTGGTTTAACTCTTTTGCATCTGCCGATGATATTAAAGATATAAAAATAGTTATTATTATAAAAAATTTATTTCTAAAATTCATTATCGTCCCCGATATTTTTTTGAAATTATAGCTTATTTTGCAACAATTAGTTTTTTTGGGTATAATTCGCCACTTTTTAAAATAGGGCAACCCCCTACAAGGATATATAAATGACAACAAGTTTTTTACTTATTGTACAAATAGTTTTAGTCGTAATGTTAGTAATAGCAGTTCTGCTACAAAAGAGCTCAAGCATAGGTCTTGGTGCTTACAGCGGCTCAAATGAATCAGTTTTTGGTGCAAAAGGTCCGGCTAGTTTTTTAGCAAAAACAACTTTTATTATAGGTTTTTTATTTGTTGTTAACACGATAACTTTAGGCTATATGTATGCATCTGCTTCAGCTGAATCAGTAGTGGACAATGCAGTGGAAACAACTAATGTTGTTGCTCCGTCTTCGATTGCACCTGTTATGCCTGCTGAACCTACAATGGCTGTTACAACTGAAAATAATTCTACAATAACCGACAACAATTCTACAACACAAAAATAGTTGCATCTTTTGCAACTATGACCATCCGGCTTCTTTTTTTTTAAACATTTCTCGCTACAATTACGCAATTATTTTTCATATTACAAAGGAACAACATGCTAAACGAATTATTCAACGAGTGTGAATCAAAAATGAAAGCAAGTGTAAACCATATGCTAAGAGATTTCAAAACACTTAGAACGGGTAAGGTCACGACATCTGTTTTGGATAATGTTAAAATTGACTATTATGGAACCTTGACTGCGCTTGACCAAGTCGGCTCTATTTTAGTAGCAGACGCGACAACAATTATTATAAATCCATGGGAAAAAAATCTTCTCCAAATGATTGAGAGCGCAATATCAAAAGCAAATATCGGCGCAAACCCAAACAACGACGGCAATCAAATCAAACTATTTTTTCCGGCAATGACGGTTGAGCAGAGACAAGAGTCTGCAAAACAGATGAGAATCATGGGCGAGCATGCGAAAGTTGCTATTAGAAATGATAGAAAAAATGCAAACGACAAGGTTAAAAAACTTGAAAAAGATAAAGAGATAACGGTAGATGAGTCAAAATCCGCTCAAGACAATATACAAAAAATAACTGACAAATTTATTGTTGAAGTTGACGGCATATTGAAAACAAAAGAAGCAGAAATACTAAAGGTATAACATGGATGTCAAAAAAATATATATGGATTCAGACGCTCTTTTAGAGGGGCATTTTAAACTAAGCAGCGGAAATCACTCACAGTTTTATCTCCAATCTGCAAAAGTTTTAGAAGATCCAAAAACAGCAAAACTGCTTGCAGATGCACTGGCTGTTCAAATCAGAGAGAGCGGTATTAAGATAGACACTGTTTGTGCTCCTGCTCTTGGCGGACTTATTGCCGGTTTTGCCCTTGCTCAAGCTCTTGATTGCCGTTATATTTTTGCTGAGAGAGTAAATGGCGAGATGAGTATCCGCCGTGGATTTGAAGTGAAAAAAGGCGAGAGAGTTTTGATGTGCGAAGATATCATTACAACAGGCGGTTCCGCTATGGAAGCAGCCGCCGTTGTGAAAAGTCTTGGCGGAGAGATAGTCGGTGTTGCCGCTTTGGCAAATCGCGGTTTTTGCAAACGCCAAAACAGCAGTGTTGTAACAAAAGCAAACTGTAAACTTCCGCAAAACATTCCATTCTTTGCTCTTGAAGACTTTACATTTGAGATGTATGCGCCTGATGAGTGTCCAATGTGCAAAAATGGAAGCGAAGCTATAAAACCCGGCTCAAGAGGAAATTAAATAGCACCTTTAAAAGTATCATTTGTGAAACTTATTACACTATTTTTTGTTTTTGCACTTAGCAGTTTAAACCTAAGTGCGGCAACCGTAACAGACGATGATGAAAAACTAAAAAAGATGATTGGCAGAATGTTAATTGTCGGATTTCCTGATGAAGTGGTTGACGAAAATAGCCCCATTGCAAGACAGATAAAAAGCTATGAACTCGGCGGAGTAATTCTCTTTGACCGCTTCTACAATGACAGAAACAAAACAAAAAATATAAGCTCTCCAGAGCAGCTGCAACTCTTAACTTCAAAACTAAAATCTTTCTCAAGCAAACCTCTTCTGATATCAGTTGACCAAGAGGGCGGAAAAGTCGCAAGACTCAAACCTGCATACGGATTTGAAGCGACACCATCGGCAAAAGTAGTCTCTGAACTAGATGAATATATGACAAAACATATCTACAACTCTTTAGCAAAAACACTTAAAAACAGCGGGATAAATTGTGATTTTGCACCTGTCGTTGATTTGGCAATAAACCGAGATAACAGAGTGATTGTCGGACTTAACCGCTCTTATGGAAGTGACTCTAAAGAGGTTGTAAAATATGCAAAAATCTTTATGAACTCACTAAAAAATGAGAAGATTATCAGCGTATTAAAGCATTTTCCGGGGCATGGCTCATCGCTAAATGACTCGCATGAGGGGTTTGTTGACATCAGCAACACATGGAGTGAAGTTGAGCTGGAGCCATACGAAAAGCTTATAAAATCAGGCGATGTTTCCATGATAATGACGGCTCATGTCTTTAACTCAGAACTTGATGATGTTTATCCTGCAACCCTCTCATATAAGGTAAATACAGAACTATTGCGTGGAAAATTGGGCTATGATGGAGTAGTTGTCAGTGATGATTTGCAGATGGGGGCAATTTTGAAGCACTACTCACTAAAAGAGATTGTTACTCTATCTATAAACTCCGGAGTTGACATGTTGCTTTTTGGAAATCAGCTTTCAACTCAAGATATCGATGAGCTTGTAGAGGTTATTTTGGCTCAGGTTAAAAGCGGCGCAATCCCGCTTGAGAGAGTTTTAGAATCAAACAGAAGAGTAGAGCTGTTGCATAAAAAAAATGAGTTGCAATGATACAGAGCAGTTTTTCAACTCTTGACTGGCTTGTTTTTGCTCTCTATTTTTTAGTTATTACCGTTACTTCCGTAATACTCAGCCGCACAAAGATAGAGTCATCGCGCGATTTTTTCATCTCCAAAAACCACATGTCGACATTTGCGGTTGCCATATCCGTGATTGCCACTTCACAATCCGCTGCCACATTTTTAGGCGCTCCTGAGTACTCATATAGCCATAACTTCACTTTCATCGGCTTCTACATCTCTGCGGTTATCGGAGCTTTTTTTGTAGCTTTCGTGCTTGTTCCGAAATTTTACGAGATGAAGGCAGTTACCGTCTATGAGCTTTTAGAATTAAGATATGGCGAGAGTGCAAAAAAACAGGCAGGAGTGATGTTTTTAGTCGGAAGAATTTTGGCAAGCGGTGCAAGACTCTACATCGGCGCACTCGCAATCTCTATGATTCTGTTTAACGACATCATATTTTTTCATGTCGGCATCTCCATTTTCGTTTTGATGGCAGGTTCAGTCGCCTACTCATATTTTGGCGGTATCCGCTCCATTATTTTAAGCGACATTATTCAAGCCGTCACCTATGTAACCGCGGCGTTAGCAGTACTTATTTTTCTCTACTACTCTCTTGATGGGGTTGAGATTATAAAAACATTAGAAGAGCACAACAAGCTCGTTTTTATAGATACGACATTTAACGGAGATTTCAATATTTTTGGGCTTCTTAGCGGATGGCTTTTGCTAAATATTGCGGCATATGGGCTTGATCAGGATTTAACCCAAAGAATTCTCTGCTGTAAAAACAAGCGAGAAGCCGCAAAATCGCTCTTTATCTCAACGCTTCTAACAGTTCCGATTGTTATGATTTTTCTGACAATCGGCGCGCTTTTATATGTTTTTTATTTAGAAAGCAGTGTTGTGCAAAACTTTCAAGGCGAAAAAATCACCATCTTTATGTATTACATTTTAAATGAGATGCCGGAGGGCTTAAGAGGCTTGGTAACCGTCGGAGCAGTTGCAACGGCACTCTCAAGCACAACCTCTGTTTTGGGTGCTATGGCATCTGTCGGGGTTGAAGATTTATATAGACCGTGGAAGATGAAAAGAGGCAAAGTCGATGAAAAACACTTTATAAAAGCATCAAGGTTTGCGGTGCTTTTCTTTGCATTTGCCCTCTCTTTGATGGCTCTACTTAGCTACTTCTGGCAGCAATACGGCGACCTCTCTTTGATTAGTTTTGCACTCGGTGTTATGGCATTTGCCTACACCGGACTTTTAGGTGTCTACTTCGCGGCAATATTTACATCCAGAGGAAATGAGATTGCTGTTTTTTGGGCTTTATTTGGCGGGTTCGCCACTGTTTTAGCACTTCAGCCATATACATTTGGTTTTAGCATAGGTTTCTCTTGGCAGATGGTTATTGGAACCGTTGTAGCATTTTCAATTATGCTTCTTGGAGCTAAAAAATGAGTGAATTTTACATTGGCATAATGTCGGGAACTAGTCTTGATGGGGTAGATATAGCTTTTTGTGAGATTAATAATGAGAGCTTTAAGCTTCTTTGCTCTGCTTCATACCCTTTTGACAAAAGGTTAAAAAATGAGATTTTAAGTGCCATAAACAAGCCGGTAACGCTAAAAATTGTAGGCGAACTTGACACTCGTTTAGGCAAAATGTACGCCGACTGCATAGAGAGTTTTATAGCAAAGAGTGAGATAGATAAAAACACCATTATGGCGATCGGCTTGCATGGTCAAACACTTTGGCACGAACCAGACAGCAAACACCCGTTTTCAATGCAGCTAGGCAACGCAAATGTTATAACAGCAAAAACAGGCATTTGTGTTGTTAGTGATTTTAGACAAAAAGATATTGCGCTCGGAGGTCAAGGTGCTCCGTTTGCTCCCGCTTTTCATCAATTCTTATTTTCAAAATTAAATGCTAATGTTGCAGTGCTAAACATCGGCGGAATGGCAAACTTGAGCATACTCGGCGACACGGTTACGGGTTATGATACAGGGTGCGGAAATGTTCTTATGGATTATTGGGTTTCACAAAAAAATGGTCTCTCCTACGATAAAGACGGAGAGTGGGCAAAATCTGGGCTTGTTAATGAGGACCTTTTAAAGCAGATGCTGCAAGAGCCATACTTTTTAAAAGAAGCTCCAAAGAGCACGGGTCGTGAACTTTTCAATGGAAAATGGCTTAAAAAACAGCTTGAGAATTTTGCTAAAAGAAATGCAAATACCGTCTATATGAAAAGCAGAGATACTCAAGCAACGCTCTTGGAATTAACTATAAGAAGCATTGCGAATGAGGTCAAAAAGAGTATGGCGGAGCTGCTGATTGTGTGTGGCGGCGGCGGCAGAAATGTATATCTAATGAAGCGGCTTAAAGATGAACTAGCCGGTGTTGAGGTTGTTTTGAGCGATGAGGTTGGGGTTAGCAGTGAATTTATGGAGGCTATGGCTTTTGCATGGCTTGCGCATGAGAGAATACACAAAAAATGTGTTAAAATTTCGTCCGTTACAGGGGCTTCAAAAGATTCTATTTTAGGTGCTATTTATGAATAAAACAAACGAGTGGTTGAAAACAACACTTTTTAAAAATTATACAATTGAGACTGCTTTGGCAGATGCCAGTTTTAGAAAATATTACAGATTGAGAAACGGTGACAAAACAGCTCTTTTAATGGACTCTTCACTTGAGAAAGATTCTCTGAAATCATTTCTTGATGTTACAACAAGGCTTAAGGGTGCGGATGTATGCGCTCCTAAAATTTTCGAGCAGAATATAGAAGAGGGTTATCTGATTTTAGAAGATTTTGGAACTACCCACTATTTGGATATTTTAAATCAAAACAACTTCAAAGCATTTTATACAAAAGCTATCAACACAATTCTAAAGATGCAAAAAGCGGATGTAAGCGGCTTAGCGCTTTATGATAAAAAGTTTTTACATGTAGAGATGGATTTGATGCAGGAGTGGTACTTAGAAAAATTTCTGCATTTAACGCTGAGTGAGCCACAAAAAGAGCTTATTGCGACTACTTTAAATGCCATTTCCGATGTTGTGCTCCAGCAGCCTCAAGATGTCTTCGTACATCGTGATTTTCACTCAAGAAATATTTTGTTAAAAGATGACAAAAAAATTGGCATAATTGATTATCAAGATGCTATGAACGGCGCAATTACTTATGATTTGGTTTCACTGTTAAAAGATTGCTATGTTGCGTATGAGCGAAAAGAGATTAAAAAACTGGCTTTAGAATTTCGTGATAAAAAAGCTCTAAAAGTTAGTGATGAGACATTTTTGAAATGGTTTGATTTTATGGGAATGCAGAGGCATATTAAAGTGCTTGGAGTATTTTCGCGCCTCAATATTCGTGATAAAAAAAACGGTTACCTAAAAGATATGCCGCTCACACTGAAATATGTTATAGACACGGCGGAGAGATACAGTGAAACCAAAGAGTTTGCTAAGTTCTTAAGCACTATAAAATGAAAGCGATGATTTTGGCAGCCGGTCGCGGTGAGAGGATGCGTCCGCTCACGGATAAAACTCCAAAACCGCTGCTAAAAGTTAACGACAAAGCCCTAATAGTCTGGCATATAGAAAAACTAGCCTCTCTTGGTTTTAGCGAAATAGTTATAAATATTGCCCATCTAGGTTATCAAATACCGGAAGCTTTGGGTGAGGGCTCAAAGTGGGGAGTCAGCATAACATACTCTGATGAGCAGGAGTGTGGCGCGCTAGAGAGCGCAGGAGGGATTATAAAAGCTCTTCCTCTTTTAGAAGATGAGATATTTTTAGTCGTAAATAGCGATATCTGGTGTGACTATGAGTTTGAGAACAACTTTGATTTGGGTGATGATTTAGCCCATCTGATTTTAGTTCCAAATCCAAAGCACAACCCAGACGGAGATTTTGCGCTGCACAAAGAGAGAGTAGTTAACGATGCGAAACAAAAATTTACCTTCTCTGGCATAGGTTATTACTCGGCAAAATTTTTTGAGGGGTTAGAGTGTAAAAAAACTCCTCTTGCACCGTTGCTTCGCGAGGCAATTCGAAATAATCGTGTAAGCGGTTCTCTCTACGAAGGCAAATGGCATGACATCGGCACGCCGCAGAGATTGACAGAAGTTCAAAACTAAGAGATTATAAAAGCTCTAGTTGTGTTTTAGTATTGCTATCTCAAGCTCATACAGATTAGTTATGCTATTTTCACGCAAATCCAGATGTTTATAGCTAAGCGTTATATTGCTCTCTTTAAATATCTCTTGCTGCATCAAATCGTCCAGTGCTATATCCGCATGACTTTTTCCGATTATGACAAAATCGTCGCCGTGAATTCTAAAGATAAAAGAGGATGGAAATCTTTCAATAAGCTCTTTGGCAAATTTTTTCAAAAACAGGTCGCCCTTTGCCCATCCATGCTTCTCATTATATGTGCTGAAGTTATGCATATATATTGTATTTACGCAGATAAACTCTTTTTTTATACTGTTTTGATTCAGTACATTGTTTAAATATTTTGAGTTATATGCGTCCGTTATCTGGTCTCTATAAAAATATGCGAAACGCTCTTTTTCAAGCTCTGTTAGCGGAAGCTGATTTATATTATTTGCCAGTTCGACATGCTGCAATACTTTTACGGCACTCTCTACAACTTCAGGATGAAACTGTTTTGAAGATTGTTCTCTAAGCTCTTGCAGCGCTTCATGGATATTTTTGCCTATTTTGTAGATACGGTTAGTAGTCATAGCATCAAAAGCGTCGGCAATAATCATAATTTGGGATAAAAGCGGAATCTCGTCGCCGCCCAAGCCTCTTGGATACCCTTTTGCATCATATCGCTCATGGTGGCACAGCACGATATCGGCTATCTCTTTATACATAGGAATCGTATTTAAGATAGTATAGCTCACTTCCACATGTCTTTTTATAAGTTTGTACTCAAGCTCACTCAGCTTATCGGGCTTCAGCAAAATATTATCTGGAGTAGAGATTTTTCCGATGTCGTGGAGTATTCCTGCTCTATAAATAAGTTCACACTCATCATCAGAACAACCCATCTCTTTTGCTATCATTTTTGAGTAAGCTGCCACTCTTTGTGAATGTCCGCCCGTATATGCGTCACGGTCTTCAACAATGGCAACAAAAGATTCAAGAGTTTTTTCAAAGTTTTGAGCTCTCTCTTGCTCTTTTTCTAAGAGCTGCGCCTTAAGATATACATGTTCAGTAATCTCCTGCTTTATAGCGATAAAATTGGTAATTTTTCCATTTCTATCTTTAACGGGTGCGATAATCGCCGACTCCCAGTACTCTTCACCGCTTTTTTTAATATTTCTAAATGTACCGTTCCAAACTTCACCGCCTGTTATAGTTTCCCACAGCTCTTTATAATCCTCATCAGGATGAAAATCACTCTTTAAAATTCTTGGATTTTTTCCGATAATCTCTTCAAGAGAATAGCCGGTCGTTTCGCTAAAGAATGGATTTACATACTCTATATTTCCCTCAATATCTGTTGTAACGATTGAAACAGGACTGTTATTTAATATCTGTTGTAGCTTTAAAATCTCTTGAGTAGTCTCTTGTTGCTTAGTGATGTCAACATATATAGTTCCAATTTGAACTTTTTGATTTTTATCTTTAATATTAAAAGCCAGCGCCTTAAAAACATGGTGTTTGTTATTTTTTAAATCTTCTGCTTCAATAATCATTTTTGCATAACCGTGCTGCTTCGCTTCTTGCAGCAGCTGAGTGGCTTTATCGGCTGTATCTTTGGGAAGCAAATCACAAAGAAGAGATCCTACTATACTTTGATTTTTAAAAAATGAGTTGGCACTGCTATTTATATAAACAATACGGTCTTCATCATCATGAATACCGATAACAGCCGGAATCTTTTCCATAAATTGCTCAAATAAATCTTTTTTTTCTTCGCTCATTTTTTACTCAACTCTTTTTATTTATTTTTGTATAAACTGACCGCACCCTTTTACTTCGGTGCCTTTGAATGTTTTATAATCTTTGTTGCCGTCTAAAAATGATTGAAATCTAGCGCACTCTTTGCTGTTTATACATACTTTGTTATCACATGCTTTGTCTACCATTTGTCGTCCTGTCTCATTTATAATATTTTTTATAATTATAGCAAAATAGGTACTCTAAATGCTATTTAGTATAAAGAGTTAATATAATATAAAAAATATTTTGTTATCATTGTGGTATGTGATTGCAAAAATCAAAGAGGGAAACCGGATGATAAAATTATTATTTATACTGCTATTAGGCACCATGCTTTTTGCAGAATATAGTGGCTGTGTATTTCAAAACCAAGATTATGTCGATGTTTGCAATAAAGCCGTAGGCAACGGCGTTACCTATGAATATGCGAACACTTTTTTACTCTCTGAAGAAAAAACAGAAAAATTTGATGAAATAAGTTTTGAATATATGCAGCCAAAGCATCTTAAAACTCATAAAAAAAATGAGAAAAAAGCAAATAATGTACTGGTTGAGTTTGTGCCCGACATGGTTAAGCATCTTAGAGAGTATAGTGAAGTTTATGACTATGCCGAAAAAAAATATGGCGTAAATCGTGAGATTATAGCCGCGATTTTAATCAAAGAGACAAAGCTCGGCAAAATTGTGCCAAAGCATGATGCCTTTAGCGTTTTTAACACTCTTGTTGTACGGACAAAACCGGACTCGCCGAGAGAAAAATGGCTCATAAACATGGGTAAAGGAAATATGGTCTCTATAATCACCCACTGCTATAAAAAAGGCGTAGCCCCGCAGGGGTGCAATCTTCCAAGCTCGTACGCAGGGGCAATCGGAATACCGCAGTTTATGCCAAACAGTTTCGTCTACTCTGAGGGGTATAAAACAGAGTTTGCCGATTTGTCGAAGATGGAAGATGCAATCGTTTCTGCCAGTAAATTTTTAAATAAAAAGGCCGGCTTTTTTGAACTTATCGACTGGAGTAAAATACCGGATATTGTAGATATTGAGTCAAAATGGTATGAGTTCGAGTTTGAAAATGAGAACGCCTCTTTTGTTCATGAGCAAAATGAGAAGATGGGAACAACTTACGACTGCTTTACATGTGCAAAAAGCGAACTTGACTATTTAAGAGAGTACACAAAAAAAATTATGCGTTATAACAACTCATCAAACTACGCTGTCGGTGTAATGCGCCTAGCTTATGAGGCAAAAAAAGGGCTTACAAATCTGCCTCCGGAGAGACAAGCTTCAATACCTTAGTATATAGTGGCCCTTAGAGTGTGTGACTCATTTGGTTTTATAACTTTAAAATCATCAAAGGCATTGGCGGACTCGATGCATAACATACTCTCATAAGCAGTAGGTTTCATAGCGCTCATTCTGCTGCACTTCTCTATCCATGGATTCCAGACAACTACGGAAGACGAACCCTCATTTTTTAGATGAACTATTCTATTTTTATCTATTAAAACTATCTCGCCATCAACCTCTTGATAAACCCTGTCAACCTCTTGATTGAACGATATATCGCCTTTTTGTACCTCGTTTTTCCAAGTAAGTGCATCTAAGTATGGTTTTCTATCTAAACCTTTTATGGTCACATCTGAGATATGCGAGACGGCAAAATAGGTATGAAGAGCCTGTGTTATCGTAAAACTTTCTCTATCCAAATTCGTTGTTTTCAACTCCATACTCAACCTGTCTGAAATGGTTATTTTTAACTCCAGTTCAAACTTATAGCACCACATCTTAAGTGTTTCATCGCTGTGCGTCAGCTTTAAAGTTATAGATGTTGTTTTTTCATCAACCTCACCGCTACAAACAAACTCCCACAAAGCTGTTCTTGCAAAACCGTGCTGTGGCAAAGTTTTATCTTCGTTAAACCCAAACCACGGCCAACAGACGGGAATACCGCCGCGAATTGCCTTGCCTGCCTCAAAATCACTCACTTCGCTAAGCCATAAAATCGGCTCTTCGCCCTCTCTTTTATAGTGAAAAATATGCGCTCCTTGAAGTGCTATTGTTGCCTCTGCAGAGCTGTTTTTTATCTCAATGCAGGCAAAACCGTTAGCTAGTTTCTTATGAACAATCATTCACCTCTCCAAGATGAGATTTTGTGCCATTTAAGAGCATATAGAAGTATAAAAGCATAGCAAACTACACCAATCAAATAAGTCGATTGCATATCGCCGCTTATATGTGCGATTTTTCCAAAAATAAGAGGAAGCACTGCTCCGCCGGCTATCGCCATGATTAGAAGCGCGCTTCCCTTAGCCGTATGTCTGCCCAACCCCTCTAACGCTAATGGCCAGATACTCGGCCAAACAAGGGCATTTGCAAAGCCTAAAAGTGCTACAAAAGTTATGGTATTTGGAAGTGTTCTAATCCCGCTCCAACCCCATAAAACCTCGGACACTCCATGGCTTTGCGATGAAGCCACAACACCAAATAAAAATAAGATTCCGGCTATTGCAGAACCAAGAAGCGCTCTCTCCTGAGAGAGATATTTGGGTATAAAAGCAACTCCGACAAGGTAGCCAAAAACCATAAAAATCATAGTAAAAGAGGTTAGAGAGGTGTAGTTCTCAAGACCTAAATGCTGTCCGTAAAGCCCGATAGTATCTCCTGCGATTACCTCAATGCCGACATAAAAGAAAAGTGCAGCCGCACCCAAAACTACTCGCGGAAACTCAAATATACTCTTTTCCTCGTCTGAGTCCTTTTTTTTAAACTCAAGTTCCGGAAGCGAAGAGAATTTCACAAGCGCTATCAGAGCGCCCAAGACAACTGCCATAACGATGTACGGAGTTATAAGTTTTGAAGCCAAAACCTCTTTTGATTCGGCGGACAAATTTTCCAAAGAGCCTACATCTGAGAGTATAAAAGCGCTAAAAAGAAGAGGAACAATAACTCCCGCACCCTTGTTTATAAGCCCCATTATGCTTATACGCATAGCCGCACTCTCTATGGGTCCTATGCAAACTATGTACGGGTTTGACGCTGTTTGCAAGATTGTAAGTCCTGTTCCAAGCGTAAAAAGTGCAACCAAAAAGAGTACAAAACTTGCACTCTGAGCCGCGGGAATAAAAAGAAGAGCGCCGACTGCCATGATTGCCAAACCCAAAGCCATGCCGTTTTTATACCCCGTTTTCTCAAGCAGATAAGCCATCGGCAATGCCATTACGGTATAGGCGATGTAGAAGGCAAAAGTGACAAAAAGCGCCTCAAACTCATTGAGCTCACAGATAACTTTTAAAAATGGGATGAGCGAACCGTTTAGCCATGTAACAAATCCGAATATAAAAAACAGAACCCCTATGATTGCCATAGGCAAAAGAGTAGATTTACTTTGCACTTTTCAAACCTTTTAGATATTTTGCAACGGCGTCCTCATCGTTTGTATGAGGCAGAACTATATCTGCGAGTTTTTTTACACCCTCTTGGGCATTTGCCACTGCAACGGAGATTCCTGCGAGTTCAAACATACCGATGTCATTGAAGTTGTCTCCAAAAACCGTCAGCTTTTTCAGATCAAAACCGACATATTCGCTCACACTTCTGATGCCGTGCGATTTGTCCGCATCTCTATGAAGAAGAGTCAAGAAGTAACAGCCGACATAAGCTTCCGGTGCTAAAATATACTTCAACGACTCTCCGAAAATAGCTTGCAAATGTGATGACAATGCCCGAAGTTGCGTCTCATCTGAGAAATAGACAATCTTAAAATTATCACTCATCGCTCTGATATTTTTTAGCTCCTGAAGATTATCATCTTTGCTATACTTTTTTAAAACCTTTTTTTGATGCTCATTTAAGATGTCGGAGTATAAAAACGCTTCGTTTAGATTGTTATCCGCCAGAGCCAAGACAAAAGGGTAGATGCCAAACTTTGCACCCTCGTCTATGACGGCATCCCCAACCTCTTTGTTTATAAATTTAGTATCTATTATCTTTTTATCCATAGTTGCAATGAGTGCGCCATCAAGAAGTATCATCGGAGCGTTTAGCTCAATATTTTGTAAAAACTGTGCCGTTTTTTTGTATGTTCTAGCTGTTGCGATGCTCATTATGGAGCTTGAAGCTTGAGCGTTCCAAACCTCTCTTGTAAAAGAGCTCAGAGACAAATCTGTTCGTAAAAATGTGTGGTCTAGGTCTGTTATATATATCTTTTTCATCTTATCAATACCCTATTTTGCATGTAGTCATTTTTTCAACCAAAACTCGCCCGACTTCTAATTTGCTATCGACAATGGATGTGATATTTAAATCCGCCAAACCCTCTTTATCTTCTAGTGTAGAAATTTTGACAATCAGGTTAATATTTTTAGTATGTTTGAGTACGGCTTCGCAAACCGCTCTTTTTTTATCGAAATTATCCAAAGTTACTATCACGGCAGCTGAACTCTCTGCATGCAGAGCTTCTAACAAAGGAAGTTTCGACATATCTCCAAGATATGCCTCTTTTCCAGCTACAAGAGCTTCTTGCACATGCTTTGGGTTGTTGTCTATTATGACATAGGGAGCATCCATCTCATCTAAATATTTAGCAACAAATTTACCGACAATACTGTAACCGCAAACTATTACATGGTTTGTTCTTGAGGTAAATGCGGAGTTATCCAGCCCCAAATATTGGTGATGGCTCACAAAACTTACAAATCTGTTTATCTTTGAGATAAAAAACGGCGTAACAATCATAGAAAAAATAACCACCAGCACAAAAAGTGATTCTAACTTTTCATCCAATAACCCACCCATACTGGCAACGGCAAATATTACAAAAGAGAACTCCCCGACCTGCGAAAGAGCCAAAGCTGTCTTAAGAGAGAGCACATGCGATGATGAGATACGAACTACAAGATATGTAACAAGAGTTTTTAAAACCAAAACCAGCAAGAAAATACCGACTATTAAACCAATATTATTCATAAAAAAGGCAACATCTATCTTCATGCCCACGACAATAAAGAATGTACCCAAAAGTATGTCTTTAAACGGCGCTATATCGGACTCTACTTTATGATAATACTTTGTCTCGGCTATAATCATTCCGGCTACAAACGCGCCAAGAGAGTATGTAAAACCCATATATGAGGCTAAGAGTGCGGCACTTACCACTATAAAAAGAACCGAACCCATAAAAAGCTCATCGACTTCGCTTGATGCAGAGAAATGCAGTAGCCAAGTCATAACCCTCTTGCCGATAACAAACATAAATCCTATAATTATTACAGCACTTATTATGGTATCTTTTATAATTTCGGCAATTGATTGATCGGCGGAAGCAGTCAAAAAACTTAAAAAAATCAGTATCGGAATAACTGCTATATCTTGAAAAATCAATATCCCCGTTGCACGCTGACCATAAGGATTATTTATCTCTTTTGAGCTTTTTAGATAACTTAGCACAACTGCAGTTGAAGAGAGAGCAAATGCCAACGAAAGAATAAGAGCCGAGCTAGATTTAAGTGAAAAAAGATAGTGACTGACTCCATATACGATTAGCGCGGTAAAACCGACCTGCATAAATCCATTTACAAATATCTCTTTTTTCATGCTGTTCATTTTTGCCAAAGATATCTCAAGCCCGATTGTAAACATCAAAAAAACTATACCAAATTCAGCAATATGCGTAAGAGTGGCTGAGTTATTCATATGTCTTAAATCAAATGCATAGACGATTATAGTGCCGGTTAGTATGTATCCTATTATCTGTGAAATACCGAATCGTTTTAAAATCAGGTTTAATACAGTCGAAATACCGAGTGCCGTAACTATGTATAAAAGTGCAAATTCCATTAAAATCTTTCAATATTTTATTTATGGTTTTTTTAAAAACCCCTAAGAGGCATAATTATAGCAAAAGAACCTTTTGGCTCAATATTTTTTAAAGCAATCATATACTTAATTTTAAGAGACTCTATATTATAATCGCGTCAATGTTTGACATTTTGGAGCTATTTTATGACTAAATATATCTTTGTAACGGGTGGTGTTTTAAGTTCTCTTGGAAAAGGGATAACAGCGGCTAGTATCGGTACTCTGCTAAAACACTCCGGCATACAAGTAGGAATGTTGAAAATAGACCCATACATAAATGTTGACCCCGGAACCATGAGTCCTCTGGAGCATGGCGAAGTTTTTGTGACAAAAGACGGAGCAGAAACGGATTTGGATATCGGAAACTATGAGAGATTTTTAGATACATCTTATCTTAAATCAAGCAACTTTACTACCGGTCAGATATACTCGGCCGTTATCGAGAGAGAACGAGCAGGCGGGTATCTTGGTCAAACAATTCAAGTTATCCCCCATATTGTCGGAGAGATTGTAAAGCGTATAAAAGAGGCTGGAGAAGGTCACGATATTCTCATAGTAGAGCTTGGCGGAACAGTCGGAGATATCGAAGGTCTTCCGTTTATGGAGGCGATTCGTCAAATGAAACATGATGACGAAGTTGAGGGAACATTTTTTGTTCATGTTACGCTTATTCCATTCATAAAAGCTGCCGGTGAACTAAAATCCAAACCGACTCAGCACTCTGTTCAAGAGCTTCGCCGCATCGGTATCACTCCTCAGATGATAATTGCCAGAAGCGAAAATGCACTGCCAAAAACCTTCAAGAAAAAACTGGCAATGAGCTGTGATGTCTCCGCAGATAGCGTTATAGAGGCACTTGATGCTGCAACTATTTATGATATTCCTATTACATTTTTGAGACAAAACATCCTAAAACCTATCTCAAAAGAGTTGGGTTTAGGTGAGCTTAATCCAAATATGGAAAAATGGGACTCTCTGGTTAAAAAAATAGTCCAGCCGAAAAATCGTATTGTTCTTGGTTTTGTCGGGAAATATCTCGAGCTTAAAGAGGCTTATAAATCTTTAACAGAATCCCTAATCCATGCAGGAGCGCATCTTGACACCCGCGTTGATATTCACTGGGTTGACAGTGAAAAGATAGAAGAGAGGGGAGCAGAAGCACTACTAAGCGACTGTGACTCTGTTTTAGTTGCAGGAGGTTTTGGAAATCGCGGTGTTGAGGGCAAAATAGAAGCTATTAGATACGCTCGTGAGAACAAAATCCCATATCTTGGCATCTGTCTTGGAATGCAGCTTACACTTGTAGAGTATGCAAGAAATGTATTAGGGCTAAAAGGTGCAAACTCTGTTGAATTTGATGAAAATACACCCTACCCGATGATTTACCTAATAGATAATTTCTTAGACCAAAGCGGCAACACACAGCTCCGTACTCACAAATCACCGATGGGCGGAACTCTTAGACTTGGAGAGTACCCTTGTGACACAAAAGAGGGCTCTATTTTACGCAAAGCTTACGGCGGAGCAAAAACTATTTTCGAGAGACACCGCCATAGATATGAAGCAAATCCAACATACCGCAAACAGCTTGAAGATGCCGGCATGATAGTGACGGGTGAATCAAACGGGCTTATTGAGGCTGTTGAGATAAAAGACCATCCATGGTTTTTGGGTGTTCAATTTCATCCGGAGTTCACATCAAGACTTCAGAGTCCAAACCCTTCAATATTGGCGTTTGTTGAAGCAACTCTAAATATTTCACAAAAAAAGTAGTTTCTTAGCAGCTATGCAAAATTTTCTAAAGAAACTTCGTTTTGATGATGTGCCAATCCTAGATAAAGCCTCTCTTTATGAGCTGCTTAATCAAAGATTTGCAGACGAAGAAAAAAAACTCTCACAAATTCCAAATCCCTCTCTGCTTCACGATGCCCCTAAAGCCGCTAAAAAGATAGCTGATGCCATAAGAGAGGGCAAAAAAATAACTCTAGTCGGCGATTATGATGTTGACGGTATTAGCTCGACTGCTATTATGATTGATTTTTTTAGACAGATTCCATATCCTCTTGAGGCGATAATTCCAAACCGTTTCAGTGACGGTTACGGTGTCAGTCCAAATCTCTTAAAAAGGGTAAATGCAGATTTAATCATTACCGTAGATAACGGCATAACAGCCATTGAAGCGGCGCAAGTTTGCAAAGAAAGAGGCATTGAGTTAATCATTACAGACCATCACACGCCCCTAGATACACTCCCTGAAGCTTACGCGATTGTCAACCCAAAACTCTCTACTTGTAGTTATCCGTTTCAGGAGATATGCGGCGCACAGGTTGCATGGCTGCTTCTTGGGCTTCTTAAAAAAGAGTTAAACCTAAATATTGATATGAGAGAGTTTTTAGATATTTTATGCATAGCGATTATCGCTGACATAATGCCTCTTGTGGATATAAATAGAACTCTGGTAAAAGAGGGTTTAAAAGTTTTAATGAGCTCACAAAGACCATCTTCTCTCATAATAAAAGATTTTTTAAACAAAAGCTCTATAACCTCCGAAGATATAGCTTTTCAGATTGCGCCTCGCATAAACTCCGCCGGAAGATTGGAAGACGCAAGCATATCGTTAGAATTTTTAACTGCCGCATCAACAAACCAAGCATATAAGCAGTTTGAAAAACTAAACTCTCTTAATGAGCGAAGACGCGAGTGGGAGGCTGAGACTACAAACGAGGCAATCAAACTTGTAAATAGCGATGATACTATCATTGTAGTAGCAAAAGAGGATTGGCATGAGGGTGTTGTCGGGATTGTTGCCGCAAGATTAGTTGAGCACTTCTCAAAACCTGCAATTGTACTGAGCATAAACAACGGTATTGCAAAAGGAAGTGCCAGAAGCATAGGAAATGTAAATATATATGAACTCATAAAACAAAACGGTCACCTTTTAACTAAATTCGGCGGACATAAAATGGCAGCCGGTCTTGGACTAGATGAGCAAGATATAGACGCTTTTAGAATTGCCATAAATGAGAGTGCATCAAAATTAAATTCGGATGATTTTAAATCATTGGATGAAGTTATCGGGATACTTCCTAGCAGCGAGATAGATATTGAGCTCTTAAATCTGCTTGAGAGCTTTGAGCCTTACGGTGAGGCAAACTCTCGCCCGCTCTTTTTAATAAAAGATGCACAGATACTGGAGACGAAAACTTTTGGAAAAGAGAGCTCTCACTCCAAAGTTACGCTTAGACAGTTTGCACATGAAAAAAAGAGTATAGAACTGATACAATTTAAAAGAGTTCTCGATATTCCCAGCGAAAAAAAATTGACATGCAGTTATAGAGTTGTTAAAAATGAGTTTAATTCTAGAGTATCAGCTCAACTTATTATAAATAAAACATATAATTATTAAACAAAAAAATTTCTATAAATTGACACATAAACACCTAAAATAGCATTAAACTTCTAAAAATATTAATATTTAAAACTATCTTAAGCCTCAAAGATGTAAAATTGATAACTTTATCACAAAAAAAGGAAAGTCATGAAAAAGAACAAGATTTTAGAAGAGATTTTAAAAGAAGTTGACAAGCACCCGGAGATTATGTCTCGTCGTGAGGCTTTAAAATATTTAACAATGTCTCCGTTGGCGGCGTCTGTAATAGCAAGTGCTTCTGTTGGTACTTCAACTGCAGCTGCATCTTCTGATGTAAAAGGTAAAATCGTTATCATCGGTGGCGGTTTAGCCGGTATGAGTACGGCAGCTCGCCTTAACAATACTATTTCAAATGCAGATATTACTGTAATTGAGCCGGATCCTATGTCTGTTTCTTACCAACCAGGTCAGACCCTAGTTGCAGGCGGTATTTGGAAACTAGATGACATCCAATACAAAAGAGATGATTTCGTTCCAAGCGGTGTTAAACTAATCAAAGGCAGTGTTACTTCAGTAGATCCTGACAACAACAAAGTTATTGTTGACGGCAAAGAAGAGGTAACTTATGATCAACTAATCGTTGCTGCCGGTGCAAACCTTAACTACAAAGCTATTAAAGGTATCGAAGGCGAAATAACATCAGCCGGAGCAGATAATGCTGCTACTAAGCAAACTGTTACTAAAAATGGTCTTCACTCTCTATATTTCCAAGATGGTGCAAAAGCAACATGGGAAGGAATTCAGGAGTTAATTACTAAAGCTAAAGCTCATACTGGAGCAGAGAAATTACAAGCGATTTTCACTCATCCAAACACGCCTCTTAAATGTGGCGGCGCTCCTATGAAAATCATATACTTAACTCATGCTCGTCTTGTTGAGGCTGGTGTTCGTGATAAAGTAGAACTTACTTTCAATACTGACGGCGGAGTACTATTTGGAATTCCTGAATATAACGATGCAGTTGTTAAACAGTTTGAAGCAAGAGGCTTTAAATGGAACTTCAAACACAACCTTACAGAAGTTGATGCTGCAAACAAAGTAGCAACATTCGACAAGTGGAAAATGGAAAAACAAGAATCTGAAGATGAGATGGGTGAAAAAGTCATTACAGAAGTAAAAGTAGCTGAGCCGGTTCAATTTAAATACGACTTCATGCACATTGCTCCTCCGATGAAAGCACCTGATGCTGTTGGTACTTCAAAACTTGGTTCTGCAGCCGGCGGATGGATTACTGTTAATAAAGAGACTCTACAAAGCAGTTTCTATCCAAATGTTTGGGCAGTTGGTGATAATGCTGGCGTTCCAATGGGTAAAACTGGCGGTTCAGCTCGTAAACAATACAAGATTGTTGTTGATAACATGATTTCTGTTATGGGCGGTAAAGAGCCGACAGCTAAATATGATGGATACACTGTTTGTCCACTTATCACAGGCATAGGTACTGTTATGATGGCAGAGTTCAACTGGACTAAGAAACCGACTCCTTCATTCCCGTTAGACCCGACTAAAGAGAGATGGATTATGTGGTTGTTAAAAGTTTATCTTCTTAAACCGATGACAATGTACGGCATGCTTTCTGGTAGAGCATAATCAAACTTTCTAATCCTCCTCTGGAGGATTAACCTATAAAATACAACAACCCCTCACAAACTTTAAACACTCACAAAAATAGGAGAACAGATGAAAAAAATTACTCTTTTAGCTTCAGTTGCCGTCATATTTTCACTATCACTAAATGCATTAACATTGGGAAATCTCGGCAATTTTAAATTTGAAAAAATGAATAGTAATGTTTACATAATGCATGGACCGGAGAGAGAGCCAAGCAAAGAGAATGAAGGATTTATGAACAATCCGGCGATTATAGAGAGCAAAAACGGACTTATCGTTATAGATCCGGGCGGAAACTATAATGTTGGTAAGAAAATCATGGCAGAGATAGAAAAGGTAAGCAAAAAACCGATTATTGCCGTTTTCAATACTCATAAACACGGAGACCACTGGTTCGCTAACAAAAATATCAAAGAAAAATATCCAAATGTGCCAATCTATGCCTTAACTTATATGATAGAACAGGTAAAAGATAATTCGGCGGAGACTTGGTATGGAATTCTTGATAGACTTACGGGAAATTTAGAAGGAACTAAGCCGTTTACATTTCCGACTAAAGGTGTAGAAAACAAACAGACAGTTGTTGTTGATGGGCAAACTTTTATCATGCGTCACTATGCAAAAGGGCATACTGATACAGATATACTGATTGAACATACAAACTCAAACACCCTGTTTATTGGGGATAACCTCATAACAAATCGTTTTGGAGCGTTTGATGAATCATCTAGCATAATTGAAAACATTGCCCTGCTGGAGAAGATTAAAAATCAAAAAGACGGTTTTAAAAAGTATAAACTTTATGTTCCGGGACATGGACCTTCAAATAATCAAATAAGCGAAACTGTTGAGCCATTTTTAAATTATCTAAAAATCATCGTTGCAGCCGCTAAAAAAGGGTATGCGGACGGTGTTGAGAGCTATGATATGAAGCCGATAGTTCATGAACAGCTAAAAGATTACCACTCATGGGACGCATATGAGGGTCAAATGGGTAAACATCTAATGAAAGCTTACTCTGAAGTAGAAGCTTTAGATTTCTAATATTTTGAGCCATTTCTCATGGCTCAAACTCCACATATTTATTATAACTTTCAGTTCAAATACTACATTTTTAATCTATAATAGCCCATGCTTAAGATAAATGAATGCCAGATAGCCAAGTCCGATATTACAGAGCTAAAAGTCTTAAACGGCTCATTGGTTGCTTACAATACCAAGTTTCACGGAATCAAAATATTTGATTTTGATGAGTGTGAGGTTAAAAAAAGTATTGCAAATGTGTATCTTAATTCTGATGTGAGCGTCTGTTCATTTAGCCCAAACTCAGAGCTATTTGCTTTTGTAAATACTCAAACCATCTACATCCTCGACATACAGACAAAAGAGATAATCCATACCATTGAACTAAACGATGAAGAGATAGATATTATAAGCTTTGATCCATCTTCCACATATATTATTGCAGGAAGCAAAAGCGGCAGAGTACTTCAGTACAAAACAAACCAATCATCTCTGCTCTCAAGGCTCTGTTCTTTCCCTTACAATAGAGAAAATATAGATGCACAAACCATAGATAGTAAAAATTTTGTAAGCTCTTTTGCTTTTTATAAAAACAGATTTGCATGTAGCGGTTATGGTTGCGCTGTTTTTATAATCGACCTGCAGACTCAAGCAAATAAAAATGTTATTACCCACAATAAAATTCGTATTGACGCTATGTGCTTTTTGGACGAAAACACTCTTATATGCGGCAACACGGACGGGGTGATAGATATTGTATTTTTAAATGAAAAAAACAGTTACAAAAGCGTAAAAACTCCTATTTTAAGAATTAAACAAATTCTCATAATGTCAAATCCAAACTATATTATGGTTGTAGGCAAGTCAAATATAGTTACCATAGTTGATATAAAAAATTATAAAATTACACATAGCAAATATATAGAATTTGATACACAAATAAATATGGTTGATATAGTTAAGGGTGACTCTTTAGTTGTTGCGCTTATAAATAATAAAATTTTACATGTAGAACTTCCGGGAATTGCAAAATTAAGGTCGCTGATTGTTCACAACTCACTTGAAAAAGCATTTGAGCTAATCACAAAAGAGCCTATGCTTCAAGGCTCGAATGAACACAGAGTACTTGAAGAGAGGTTTGAGAAGAACTATGAGAATGCCACCAAGGCTCTTATTAACCAAAATATAGCTCAAGCCACTCAAATTTTAGATATTTATAAAAATGTAAAATCAAAACAGCTTAAAATAAAAGAACTTTTTATAGCTTTTAAAAATTATCTTAGATTTCAAGCGCTTTTTTTGGAAAAAAAATACGCTTTGGCATATGGAATGTGCTCTAAATATGAGCCGCTTAAGCAAACAGTACAGTATAAAAAAATGGAGCAGGTTTTTAAACTTGCTTTTGCAAATGCACAAAGACATATTCTGCAAAACAATCCTGCCGGAGCAAGAGCACTTTTGGCGGAGTACAACACCGTAATCTCAAAAAAACCGCTTATAAAACTTCTGCTTACCCAAAACAGAGAGTTTGTAGAGCTGTTAAAAGCGATTCAAAAGAGAGATTTTAAAACCATAAATAAACTCATAAGCGCAAATGAGCTCTTCAAACAAATTCCAAACTACATCGCTCTAAACAACCAAATAGAAGAGACTCTTCAAGAGATAGAAGCAGATATAAAAAGGGGTGACATAGAGAGCGCAAAAAAACTCTTACTCAGTGTTAATGAAATTCCGGATGTTTCACAAAGAGTAGAGCAGCTTCATACAAAATGCAAGTATGTTCTATCTCTGCAAAAAGCCTACGAAGAGAGTGATTTTAAAAGCTGTTATGAGATTTTAGATTTGCATAAATATCTAAGAGGTGTAGAACTTGGGATACTCTTGGAAAACCACTGGTCAAAGCTTATGCAAAAGTGCGAAGAGTATGCGCTTGGGGGAAATATAAAAGATATTAAAAAAACACTCGGCGTACTTATCGGTTTATATAGCAGACGCAACAAAATCGGAGATTTGCTAAGGGTTAGTTTTCATGTAAGGATTAACACTTTGGCAGATAAAAAAGATTTTAAGGGTGCAGAAGCAATCATCTACTCTTACATAGATATTTTTGGCATGGACAGCGAAATAGCCCAGATTATGAAAAAATTTGAAAAAATTTCAGCACATAAATTAGCTATTACGGAAGCTCAGTCTCAAAGACCAAGAAGAGACAGCTGGAGAGATTTTGATATTATTATGAAGAGCTCATAAGCTTTAAAAGAGTACTTACTGTTTCATCAAATTCACTCTTATACATTGAATTTTGAATTAAAAAATTCTCCATATCTTTCTTTTTGCTTATTGCTTCATCCAGCTCAGGGTCACTCCCTTTTAAATAAGCACCGATACGGATAAGCACTTCATTCTCTTTTAAAAGCGTATAGAGCCTTCTAAATTTTAACACAGCCTTTAGATGCTCTGGCGAGATTATGTCGTTCATAACCCTTGAAGCAGAGTTTAAAATATGAACAGGCGGATATATACCGAAGTCTGTAAGCTCACGAGAGAGTACGATGTGTCCATCCAAAATAGAGCGGGATTGGTCGGCAATAGGGTCACTCATATCATCGCCCTCGACTAGAATTGTAAAAAAGGCAGTTATAGAGCCTTTGCCCTCCTCTTTTCCTGCGCGCTCCATTAACTGCGGAAGAAGCGTCAAAGAAGACGGCGGATAACCTTTTGATGTCGGCGGTTCGCCAAGAGCAAGCCCTATCTCCCTTTGAGCCATTGCAAATCTAGTTACGGAGTCCATTATAAAAAGAACATCTAAACCCTCATCTTTAAAATGCTCTGCCACGCTCATAGCCGCAAATGCACCATATTTTCTCATTAAAGGAGAGTCATCAGAAGTTGCAACGATTATAACCGTGTTTTCTAAATTTCCACCAAGATTTTTCTCTATAAATTCAGGAACCTCTCTGCCGCGCTCACCGATGAGTGCAACCACTTTTATTGGAGCGTTTGCCCCTCTTACAATCATCCCCATCAGAGTTGATTTCCCAACCCCGCTTCCGGCAAAAATTCCCAGTTTTTGACCTTTTCCGCATGTTAAAAGCCCGTCAATACTCTTTACCCCGACACTAAATACTTCATTTATCATACCCCGTTTCATAGCGGCTATCGGAGCTTTAATTATCGGAGAAAATTTTGAATTGTTTACACTTCCTTTTCCGTCAATAGGTCTCATAAAAGGGTCTACGACACGCCCCAAGAGAGATGATCCAACGGGAATATTTAAACCGGTTTGATCCAAAAATACTCTATCTCCGGAACAAAATCCCTCAACAAAACTAAACGGCGTTATGAAAAAAGTGCCGCCGTCAATCTCGGTAACCATTCCGATGGTCTCCTGATTTGTGTCGTTTGAGATAATTTTCACTATATCGCTGATGCTGACTTTTAATCCGCGAGCAGTGATGACGGTTGCATTTATTTTAACGACTTCGCCAAATGCAACCGAATATTTTTTATCTGAGATTCTTTCTTTGAGTGAAGCAAAAGGCATTAAAAATCTCCTTGATTGATGAAAAGCTTAATAACGCGAACCGTTTGGAGAGTTTATTAAAGAGAAAAATTCGCTTCTGGTTTTTTCATCTTTTTTAAACAACCCGCGAAGAGCCGAAGATGTGGTTGTAGAGTTAATCTTCTCAACGCCTCTCATCTCCATACACATATGTCGCGCTTGAATCACGACTGCAACACCTTTTGGCTGAATTGTACTCATTATGGCGTCTGCAATCTGTTCAGTCAACTGCTCTTGAATCTGCATACGGCGTGCAAAAACATTTACAACACGAGGAATTTTTGAGAGTCCGACAACTTTGCCGTTTGGAATATATGCAACATGAACACGCCCTATAATCGGAAGAAGATGATGTTCGCATGTAGAGTAAAACTCTATATCTTTTAAAAGTACCATTTCATCGTTTGAGCTTGTAAATAGAGCAGATTTTAGTATCTCTTGCGGGTCTTCTTTGTAACCGCCAAAGATAAACTCATAAGCTTTTTTAACTCTTTGCGGAGTTTTTAAAAGCCCTTCTCTCTCTGGGTTTTCCCCAATATGAAGCATCATACTTTTTACTGCATTTTCAAATTCAATATCTTGTTTATCTGACAATGTTGTGCCTTTTGAAAGTTTTAATGATGATAGGGTATCAAGAAATAGCTGAGAGAATGATGTGATTATTATTTTTTAAATATTTTTTTATTTACTGTGAAAATGGTTGGCGGTGGTCTTAAAACATTATATCCATAGTCTGCTTAAGCTTATTTTTATATTTTGGGTGCAATACTGTTCTCACTACATTGTGTTATAAGATTTATCCATGTTAAAAAATGAGGAATATTGATGAACAGAAGAAATTTTTTATACCCTTTCTCTTTTTCGGCAGCGGCGGCAATACTTGTCGGTTGCGAAAAAGAGTCTGACAAAAACACTAAATTCGATAAAAAGAGCAATGAAACTCAAAAGATGGTGCAGGAACCCCAAAAAAATGTTATAAATGAGAAGTTTGAACCATTTACACAAGAGCTTAAGATTCCCAAAGAGATTGATTTTGAACATATCGCAAAAGCGAAATTCAATGCTCAAAAAAGCTCCGCTGCTCTCTATAAAGAGAAAAAAACAGATGTTTTAACATTTCAAGGTGACTTGCCAAATCCAACTATTAGAATCAAAAACGGTGACGATTTTGAGCTAGATTTCACCAACAGCCTTGAAAAACAGACTATTATTCATTGGCACGGTTTGCTTGTACCTGAGACTATGGACGGGCATCCGAAGGACGCTATTGCGACAAATATGACAAAAGAGTACAGGTACAGAGTCAATCAAAGGGCGGGGACATTCTGGTATCACACACATCCGCACGGCAGAACCGGAGAAGAGATCTACTATGGACTTGCAGGTCTTTACATTATAGAGGACGAAGATGAGAAGAGGTTAAATCTTCCATCCGGTGAGTTTGAACTGCCTCTGATTATACAAGACAGAAGGTTTGACAAGGAAGGAAATCTTATCTATAAAGAAGCCCAGCAAGACAATATCGGCATTTTAGGCAATGTCATCATGGTAAACTCTACGCCCCATCCCTATAAAAATGTTAAAAACACAAAATACCGCCTTAGAATACTAAACGGCTCAAGCGCAAGAACATATAAGCTCGCATTTGAGGGTATCGAAGAGTTCATGTTGATTGGAACTGACGGCGGGCTTCTCGAAGAACCCATAGTCGTAAAAGATATTTTAGTTGCAGTAGCAGAGCGTATAGATATTATCGTAGATTTTAAAGATAAAAAAGTAGGTGATAGCATAACGCTAAAAACTCTGGGATTTAAAGAAGCCAGCATTTTTGTACCAAACACCGCCTATCCAGGCTTTGATTCTAAAATAGATATTATGAAATTTAAAGTTACCGAACTTTCTGCTCAAAACCAGCTGCAAATTCCAAAAAAACTCTCAACAATTGCAAAAATGAAAGCCTCTGATGCCTCAAAAAGCAGGGTTATAACTATGGAAATTATAGAGGGAGGTGTCTGGACTTTAAACAAAAAGCCATACGACATGCATAGAGTAGATGAGAGAGTAAAACTAGGCTCAACAGAAATTTGGGAGATTAAAAACAGTGTCCATATGGCACACCCTTTTCACATACATGGGGTTCATTTTCAAGTGCTTGATAGAACAAGCAAAATAAATTTTCCCACCGACAAGGGGTGGAAAGATACCGTTCTTGTTATGCCTAATGAGACCGTTCGTATTATAGTAAAGTTTACTATACCCGGATTATTTCTTCACCACTGTCATATTTTAGAACATGAAGATCACTCTATGATGGCAAATTTTTTAGTAGAATAGAAATTATAATAAGATACCCTCTGATTTTTCTCTGCTAAAGAAGCTGAAAATTGCAAATGATAAAGTGCTTTAGTTAAGGAAGTGCAATGATATGCGGAAAATATTCCGCATATCAAAATATTTATCTACATAACAAAGATATGCGGAACAATTAGCGGATATTTTTTCATTTTTCTATAAATATGTTTTCTAACAACTTGGCGAAGGTCATTTTCCAATGCTCTTGCATTTTCTATCAGTCCCTCTTTTATGTTGGCAAGGAAGTGTTCTAGCACCTCTTCAATCTCTTTAGCAAAGAATTTATCCTGCTTATCAGAAACTAAACCAAACGAAGTTACCAACGGCTTAGAGAGCATTGTAGAGTGCTGTCCGTCTATCTGGGCAACAATCATTACAATACCGTCAGATGCAAGTTTTTGACGGTCGATTACAATGTCATCTTCTATTTTATGATTGTTTTGGTTATCAATATATGTCTTGCCGGTTCTTACTGTTTTTACTTTTCTCATATATTTTGGAGCAATCTCTACCGTATCTCCGTCATTCATAATATATATATTACGCTCAGGAACACCACACATCATTGCAGTCTCTTTATGCTTCATTACATGATTGTACTCACCGTGGATTGGCAAAAAGAATTTAGGATTGACAAGACGAAGCATAAGCTTTTGCTCTTCTATAGAAGCGTGTCCTGATACATGCAGTTCTCTATCCAGAGCTATCTTTGCTCCGGCGCGCTGGAGATGGTTTAACATCCCGGAGATTGAGCCTTCATTTCCCGGAATAGGGCGAGATGAAAGAACAATTAAATCATTTGGTTTAATTTTCACATGTCTATGTTCGCCGATTGACATTCTAAATAGTGCAGAACTTGGCTCACCTTGTGAACCGGTTGTAACAATAAGAATATCTTTATCATTCATTGAAGCAATCTGTTCCGGCTCTACAAATATATTTTTTGGCAGTTTAATATAGTCATACTGCATAGCTATTTCAATATTTCTCTCCATTGAACGACCTATGACACAAACTTTACGCCCATACTTCACGCCGTACTGGATAGCCTGAAAAACACGGTGAATGTTTGAACTGAAAGTTGAGAGCAATACTCTGCCTTCAGCTTTTGAAAATACTCTATCAAGTGCCGGTGCAACACTAAGCTCAGACGGAGTAGGAGCTGTATTGTATGAGTTTGTAGAGTCGCTTAACAGACAAAGAACACCTTTGTCACCGTAGTGAGCTAATCTATGTAAATCCGCAGTATAACCATCTACCGGCGTGTGGTCTATTTTAAAGTCACCTGTGTGAATAATAGTTCCGGCAGGTGTAGTAATTGCCAGTGATGATGAATCTATAATAGAGTGAGTCATGTGCATCCACTCTATCTCAAAATCTTCACCGATTTTATAAATTTTTCTCTTTTCAATTGGGTGCAGATGCTGTTTGAACTCTTTTATATGATGTTCATCAAATTTGCTTCCTATCATTGCTAAAGGAAGCGGTGAACCATATATCGGAAACTGCATCTCTTTGTACAGATATGGCATTGCTCCAATATGGTCTTCGTGTGCGTGCGTTATAATTATTGCTTTAATTTTATCTTTGATTTCACGAATATATGTAAAGTCAGGTACCAAAATATCAACACCGTGCATATCTTCATCTGGAAAACTCATACCGACATCTACAAGTATCGCTTCATTTTGAGTTTCAAATACTGTAATATTTCCGCCGATTTCACCAAGTCCGCCAAGCGGGGTAATGCGGATTTTCTCTTTTGAGTTTAAATCTAATTTATAGTGCGGATTAAGTCTCTGCTTATGAGCTTCTTGATTTATTTCAACAAATGCTTTTAAATTTTCATCTACAGGTGTGCTTTGACGACGACGCCCTCTTGATGCACTCTTGTTTTTGCTGCTGTTAGCCGGATTGCTGCCTGCTGGGTTGCTACCTGCCGGTTTGTTGCCATTTTGGTTATTTGGCTTACTGCTATTATTGTTGTTGGGTCTTCTGTTGTTATAATTATTTGGTTTACGATTTTCTTGAGAAATACTTTCGTTAATTTCCTGATTCTCTTGTTCCATCCAAACTCCTTGTTAGTTTATAGAGTTGGTGATAGTCTAGGGTAGAAACTTGATGAGGACGAATCGTTTGTGCAAGATTAAGCTTAAGAAAAGCATCTTGAAGTATAGTTTTTTGATAAACAACTGATAGATTTTTCATAAGAGTTTTCCGAGGTTGCGTAAATGCAACTCTAAGCATATCCTCAAAATCTTTATCACTTCTATCACTATTTTTTTGTATCAAAAAAACTGCAGAATCTATTTTTGGCTGCGGTTCAAATGCCGTTGGCGGAACTCTCACAACTATATGTGCGTCTCCTACACTTTGAGTTATAATACCCAAAGAGCCAAATACTTTATCACCCTCATGTGCGCAAAATTTTTCTGCAACTTCAAGCTGTACCATTACAAGTATATTTTTGCATTTTGGATCTGCGAGGGCTTTTAGAATTATGTTAGTCGCTATATAGTATGGCAAATTTGCCACCAAATCATACGACTCATCTATAAGTTCACTCTTCCAAACATTAAGAACATCCCCACAATGTATGCGGAGCTGTTTGGTTGCGATCTCTTTTTCAAATTTATTTTGTAACAGTTTACACAAATCGGTATCGACCTCAAAAGCTTCTACACTTTTGACATCTACTAAAAATTTAGTTAAATCACCTAAGCCAGGCCCAATCTCTACGATTTTGTTATCGTTGTTGGGCATCGCTTCGACGATTTTTTGTAAAATAGTTTTATCTTTTAAGAAATTTTGTCCAAACTTCTTTTTTGCTACAATTTTTTCCATAAGCGGCTATTTTATACTATTTTTACTTATGTTTAGTTAATGAAAGCAAAAGCAGGGAAAAACCCTGCTTTAAAAACTTACTTTGCGTTATCAGCCATAGCTTGAAGTTTAGCTTTATAAGCCTCAAGATTAAAATCTTTAACTCCAGCTACACCATCTTCAACTGCTGCTTGTGCAACCGCCGATGAAACCCATACAAGAAGTCTTTTGTCAAACGGTGAAGGAATGATATACTCTGGACCAAATGCCATATCATCTCTCTTATGAGCTTTTGCCACATAATCAGGCACTGACTCTTTTGCAAGAGCAGCCAACGCTTTTGAAGCTGCCATTTTCATATTTTCTGTGATTTTTGTAGCTCTAACATCAAGCGCGCCACGGAAAATAAATGGAAAACCAAGAACATTATTTACTTGATTTGCAAAATCGCTTCTACCTGTACCGATAATTAAATCATCTCTAACTGATTTTGCCAATGCAGGCATAATCTCAGGAGTTGGATTTGCACAGGCAAAGATAATTGGATTAGCTGCCATAGAAGCTACCATATCTGTAGATATCTGATCAGGACCAGAAAGACCAAGAATCATATCTGCATTTTTAGCTGCATCCGCCGGTGTTCTATCTGTAGTATCGATAGCGTAAGCTTTCTTTTGCTCATTTAAATCTGTTCTTCCAGTGTGGATAACACCTTTGGAGTCAAGCATAGTGATGTTTTTAACACCAAGCGCCTTATACATATTTGCACAAGCTATTCCGCTTGCTCCTGCACCGATAACTACAACTTTCAACTCTTCTGCTTTTTTACCGCTCATTTCAAGAGCATTAATAAGTCCTGCCGTTGTAATAACCGCTGTTCCGTGTTGATCATCGTGAAAAACAGGAACATTACATATCTCTTTAAGTCTTGTCTCTATTTCAAAACATTGAGGCGCAGCAATATCTTCAAGATTTATACCGCCAAATGTATCTGCAATAGCAGCAACCGTAGCGATTATAGATTCTGTATCATGAACATTCAGCTCAATATCTACTGCATCAACATGGGCAAATGCTTTAAAAAGTACACATTTTCCCTCCATAACAGGCTTGCCAGCCAAATGACCGATATCACCAAGACCCAATACTGCTGTACCGTCAGAAATAACTGCTACCAGATTACCTTTGTTTGTGTAATCGTATGCTGCATCAATATCTTTTTCTATCTCTAGACAAGGGTATGCAACACCAGGGCTGTAAGCCATCGCCAACTCTTTTACCGTATCACAAGGTTTTGTAATCAGTGTTCCTATTTTTCCGTTGCTATCAAATTGATTTCTAGCTTTGTGGTAGTCTAAAGACTCTTGCTCAAAAGTTGACATATTTTCTCCTGTTTTAGTGTGCGCCGATTATATCAGCGTTATACTAATAGTTTCATTTCGCAACACAAATCACTTCTATTCAGCTCTTGTTTGTGTAAATTAGAAACAATGAGAATGTTTCACATGAAACATTCTCATTGTTTCTAATTTTAAAAAAAACTTACTATAAGCGACAAAGTGTATAATTTCACTATATTATAAAAGGTGTTGCTTTTGAACTATTTTGCAAAAAGAATTATTCCATGTCTTGATGTTAAAGATGGACGCGTTGTTAAAGGCGTTAATTTTGTTGGCCTTAGAGATGCCGGCGATCCTGTGGAAGTTGCAAGAAGATATAACGAAGAAGGTGCAGATGAGATTACATTTTTAGATATAACTGCATCAAGCGACAATCGTGACACCATAGTTGATATAGTTGCACAAGTGGCACGCGAAATATTTATACCGCTAACCGTCGGTGGCGGAATTAGAAAACTTGACGATATTTACAAACTTTTAAATGTCGGATGCGATAAAGTAAGTGTAAACTCAGCAGCTATAAAAAGACCCCAGTTAATAGACGAGAGTGCAAAAAGATTTGGTTCTCAATGTATCGTAACGGCGATTGATGTAAAAAAAGTCGGTAATAAATATCATGTTTATTTAAACGGTGGACGCGTTGACACGGGAATAGATGCAGTTGAGTGGGCAAAAGAGGTGGTTGAGCGCGGAAGCGGTGAAATACTTCTAACATCGATGGATGCAGATGGAACAAAAGCCGGATTTGAGTTAAATATCACCCAGCAGATAAGCCGTGCTGTAAATGTTCCGGTAATTGCCAGCGGCGGTGCTGGAACTATGGAGCATATAAAAGAGGCATTTTTGCATGGTGCGGATGCTGCATTGGCTGCTAGTATCTTTCATTACAAAGAGATAAATATTATGGATTTAAAACGATATTTACATGAAAATAATATTCCGGTTCGTTTATGATAATTTGTGCAGGAAACAACGAAACATTTGACTTTGCTCAACCTATGGGAGTAGGGCTAATTGAGACTGCTATGAATTTAACCAGAGTTTGTCTCTTTGATAAACCGGAATTTTTGTTGTTTGTAGGAAGTGCAGGGAGCTACGGAGAGCACAATATTTTTGACATAATTGAGTCTAAGACGGCATCAAATATTGAGCTTGGATTTTTAAATAATGACGCATACACTCCAATTGATAATGTAATATCTACTAACATAGATAAAACAAAAAAAGATGTTATAGTCAACTCTTCTAACTATATATCAACAAACGAAGAGCTAACAAAAAAATTTCTAAAGCTAGGTATAGCCGTAGAAAATATGGAGTTTTTTGCTGTATTAAGGGTTGCTCAGGAGTTTGACATTCCTGCCGGCGGGGTTTTTTGTATAACTAACTACACTAACAAAAATGCTCATGAAGATTTTTTAAAAAATCACGAAGAGGCAAAAAGAGTTTTAACTCTGCATATAAAAAAAAGAATCAAAGAACTGACTTCAAACCAAAGGCTCTTTAGAAAATGAAACAATCACTACTTGATTTTACACTGAGAGAGTTACAAGAACAGATAAAACCATCTTTTAGAGCTAAACAAATATATGGCTGGCTTTATCATAACTATGTGCAAAACTTTGATGAAATGAAAAATATTCCAAAAGCATTAAAAGATGAGTTAGAAGAAAAATTTATTGTAAATCCACTTAAGATAATAAAAAAAGAAGAGTCAACAGATGGCACCATCAAGTACCTCTTTGAGCTTCAAGACGGCAAAACCATCGAGAGCGTCTGGCTTAAGATGAAAGAAGAAATTACCGATGAAAATGGTAATGTAACTCAGGAAGCAAAATATACGATATGTGTTTCGACTCAAGTAGGGTGTAAAGTCGGCTGTGCGTTTTGTTTAACTGCAAAAGGCGGATTTACAAGAGATTTGAGTGCAGGCGAGATAGTTGCGCAGGTTGTAGCTCTAAAAAGAGATAACTGCCACAAACACAACAGAATGATAAATATAGTATATATGGGAATGGGTGAGCCGCTGGATAATCTTGACAATCTAGCAAAAGCGATAGAGATATTTAAAGAAGAAGATGGTTTATGCATCTCGGGCAAGAGACAGACTGTATCTACAAGCGGACTCAGCAACAAGATAGACAAGCTTGGAGAGATGGATTTAGGCGTTCATATTGCTATATCGCTTCATGCTGTTGATGATGAATTAAGAACCGAATTAATACCAATGAATAAAGCACATAATATCTCTTCTATAATTGAAGCGGTTAAACGCTTCCCGATAGACACAAGAAAAAGAGTTATGTTTGAGTATCTGGTTATTAAAAATAAAAATGACGACATAGGCTCTGCTAAAAAACTTGTTAAACTGCTCTCAGGCATCAAAGCCAAAGTAAACCTAATATATTTCAATCCATACCCGGGAACTGTATATCAGAGACCAAATAAAGCCGATATGGTAGCTTTCCAAGAGTATCTAATAAATCACGGTCTTTTATGTACTATACGCGACTCTAAAGGCATAGATATCAGTGCAGCGTGCGGACAGCTAAAAGAACAAACACAAAGCGAATTGATATGAGCTATGTAGAAATTTTTCAGATTATATTTTTGGTAGTTGTTTTTGCGGTAGGATTATTTGGCTTTTTAAAAGCTGCAACGGCAGATGATAAAACTAAAGACTAAGCGTTCTTAATTAAATAATTAACAAAACGACCAACACACCAGGGAGGTCGTTTATGAATACAATAATACACTAAAATAACTAACTAACTTTACATAATTTTATAAAAAGAAAGCGATTTCACATTTTATAAATCTCGAAAAACTTGTTTTTCGTAGCTTTAGGGGGTTGCAAGGGACATTTGTCCCTGCCACTAAAACGGACGAGTTCGTTTTAGCGTGTAAAACCAGTAGTTAATAAAAATTTCTATAAAACTCTTAAAAAAAAATTTACTATCAAAAAAATTACTGTTTTTTATCAATATGTGTACTATTCACACATTGCTCTAAGGTGTGAACAATATAAAGAAAAATATAAAAAGAATTCAAAAATTTAGCTTTAATTTAAGAACAAATTTATATAAAAGTATCCTGAATTTAAAAACGGTGAATATGCCTTAAAGTGCCTATTTTACGGACATATGAGACTTTTATTATACATTGTTATATTAAAAATCAGAATGTCTCCGAAAGCTACATAAAGTTATTCACATATGATGCATAATTTTTTAAATAATTTTAAAAATTTACTAAGATATGGCTTTTATATTTTCATATTTTCAAAACATACTTTTTCGAAATCTACACCACTTTTAATATTGTATTTTTTGCCATACAGCTCAAACTCTAACTCATTCGCATGCAGAAGCAATCTTTTTGCTCCACTTAGCTCTACTCTTGTATCTCTATCCAATTCTCTATCCAAATACTTAACAATATTCTCTTCGCTCTGTCCATAAACAGGATCACCGACTATTGGATGTTTCACATGAAACATATGAACTCTGATCTGATGTTGTCTTCCGGTATGTGGTGAACACTCTACCATTGTCATATTTAACTCCGGATAATATTTAATCGGCTTTACATATGTCAAAGACTCTTTTCCGCTTTCATCTACTTTTACAACCATTCTTATGAGCGCACTTTTTTCATCATCATATCTAAGCAGTGGAGCATCGATACGGAGTTCATCTTTTAACTCTCCATGAACCATTGCCAAATACTTCTTTTTCATATCCCGCTCTTGAAACATCATCTTTATATCAACTTCGCTCTTTTTATCTTTTGCACACAAAACCAGTCCGCTTGTCTCTTGATCTATTCTATGGGCGATATTTGCATCCATTCCAAATTGAGCTTTTAGCTCATCTATAAGTGAGTACTCTGTGTGTCTATTTTGTGGGTGGATAAGCATACCGCTTGGTTTATCGAAAACTACAAACTTCTCATCTACCCTGTGCGGTAACAAACCTTTTGAAAGCGGTTCAAAATAGATAAACTCAAATTCGCCCTCAAGATAGTCAGATGGTTTTGTGATTGGGACTCCATTTACAAGAACTCTTCCTACGGCTATATATCTTTGAATATCTCTTTGAGAGTATCCCAATTCTCGCTTTAGAAAAAGAAAAGCACTTTCTCTTTCTTGTGCAAACATTCTTTTAGTTACAAATGGCAATATTTAATCCTTCTATTAGCGTATTTTTTGTAAAATTACTCTCTTTACTTTACACAAATTTTACAATAATCAGGTTGAATAAATGATTGAAAGATACGCAAGAGAAGAGATGAGTTCGAAATGGACGATGCAGGCAAAATATCAAGCTTGGATGGATGTAGAAAAAGCGGTTGTAAAAGCTTGGAATAGACTTGGTCTTATTCCTGATGATGACGCAAAAAAAATCATTGACAATGCCGGATTTGATATAAAAAGAATAGATGAAATAGAAGCAGTTACTCGCCACGACCTTATAGCATTTACAACAAGCGTATCTGAAACGCTAGGCGAAGAGAGCAGATGGTTTCACTACGGTATGACAAGCTCAGATACTGTTGATACTGCCGTAGCGCTTCAAATGAAAAGCTCTTTAGAGTTAATCATAGAAGATGTAAAAATGCTGATGGAGTCAATCAAAAAAAGAGCTTATGAGCATAAGATGACCCTAATGGTCGGACGCAGCCACGGTATCCATGGCGAGCCTATAACATTTGGTCTTGTGTTAGCTGTTTGGTATGACGAGATGGCTAGACATTTAGAGAACTTAGAGCAGACACTTGTCGTTATAAGCGTAGGACAAGTTAGCGGAGCAATGGGTAACTTTGCTCATGCACCATTAGAGCTAGAAGAGTACACATGCGAAGAGCTGGGATTAAAACCTGCACCTGCTTCCAACCAAGTAATCCAGCGAGACAGATACGCAAGACTTGCTACTGCGTTAGCTCTTATGGCTAGTTCAATAGAGAAGTTTGCTGTTCAAGTTCGCCATTGGCAGCGCACTGAGGTTTATGAGTGCGAAGAGTATTTTGCAAAAGGTCAAAAAGGCTCATCTGCTATGCCTCATAAACGCAACCCGATACTAACGGAAAACATAACCGGTCTTGCAAGAATGATTAGAGCTTACGCCATTCCGGCTATGGAAAATGTTGCACTTTGGCATGAGAGAGATATATCGCACTCTTCAACCGAGAGATTCTGGCTTCCTGATTCGTTTATAACAAGCGATTTTATGCTGCACCGCATGAATAGTGTTATAGCCAACCTAACGGTCTATCCGCAAAATATGATGAAAAATCTGAACCTGACGGGCGGACTTGTATTTTCTCAAAGAGTTCTGCTTGAGCTTCCGCTAAAAGGTGTCAGCCGTGAAGATGCCTACCGCATAGTCCAAAGAAATGCGATGAAAGTCTGGGAAGAGATACAGCAGGGAAAACCTACGACAAATGAGAAAGGCGAGAGTCTTTATCTAAACCATCTTCTAGCGGATGATGAGTTAAGAGCGAGTTTAAGCGAAGAGGCAATTAGAGAATGCTTTAACTTTGACTACTATACTAAAAATGTGGATAGAATTTTTGCAAGAGTTTTTACGAAAAAATGACAAATTTCTGCTAATATTCCTTTAGCATAAAATCTCAAAAAGTTTACTTTTTGTAGCTTTAGGGGGGTTGTAGGGACTTTAGTCCATGCCACTAAAACGGACGAGTTCGTTTTAGCGCGTAACATCAGTGAAAAATACAAAAACATTAAAAGTACAAACGATAACACTTTTGTATGACTTAGGACATTAAAATGATAACAATTATAAAAAGAAACGGCAGAACGGAAGCGTTAGACATAACTAAAATACAAAAATATACTTCAGCAGCTGTTGAGGGTTTAGACAATGTTTCTCAAAGCGAACTGGAAGTCGATGCGCAGATTCACTTTCGTGATGGAATAACATCAAAAGAGATACAGCAGACGCTTATTAAAACCGCAGTTGACAAGATAGACATAGATGCTCCTAACTGGACATTTGTCGCGTCAAGACTTTTTTTGTTTAACCTATATCATGAAGTCAATGGATTTACAGGATACTCTTCACTCAAAAACTACTTTGAAAAAGGCGAGAAAGAGGGAAGACTGCTTTTAGGTTTAAAAGAGATGTACAACCTTGAAGAGCTGGAAAAACATATAAAACCAGAACGAGATATGCAGTTTAACTATCTTGGCGTTAAAACACTTTATGACAGATACCTTATAAAAGATAGAAACGGTAATCCAATAGAGTTACCGCAACATATGTTTATGGCAATTGCAATGTTTTTAGCTCAAAGAGAAGAGAAAAAAGAGGAGTGGGCTATCAAGTTTTATAACATGGTTTCAACTTTTGAAGTTATGTTAGCGACTCCGACTCTAAGCAATGCAAGAACAACAAGACATCAATTAAGTTCATGCTACATCGGTTCAACTCCCGACAACATAGAAGGAATATTCGACTCTTATGCAGAGATGGCGATGCTCTCAAAATTCGGCGGAGGAATCGGCTGGGATTGGACAAATGTTCGTTCAATGGGCTCTTACATTGACGGGCATAAAAACGCAGCAGGCGGAACTGTTCCGTTTTTAAAAATCACAAACGACATTGCTGTTGCAGTTGACCAACTAGGAACTAGAAAAGGTGCGATTGCTGTCTACTTAGAGCCTTGGCACATTGATGTTAACGACTTTTTGGATTTAAAGAAAAACTCCGGTGAAGAGCGTCGTCGCGCGCATGACCTCTTTCCTGCAATGTGGTTAAATGACCTCTTTTTACAAAGAGTGGAAGAGGATGGCATCTGGACTCTTTTTGACCCATATGATTGTAAAGAGTTGTCAACACTTTATGGCGAAGAGTTCAACAAAAGATATAAAGAGCTTGAAGAGAATGAAAGCATCGTAAAAGAGAAATTAAAAGCTAAAAATCTTTGGAAAAAAATACTGACATCATACTTTGAAACGGGCAGTCCGTTTTTGTGTTTTAAAGACAATGCAAACAGAGCTAACCCTAACAACCACACCGGTGTTATACGAAGTTCAAACCTTTGTACGGAGATTTTTCAAAATACAAATCCTAACCACTATAAAATAAAATTTATTTTCGAAAATGGAGATAGCACGAGCCACGAAGAGGATGAGATAATAAGAGTTGACAGCGGGTTGGAAAAACCGGCCAAAAAAGTTACAGCGCTTGATTCAATCGGCGGGAGAGAGATTTATGTTGTCGAGAAAGAGAAGATAAACGGCGACACGGCTGTTTGTAATCTGGCCTCTGTAAACCTCTCTCGCATAAATACAAAAGAGGATATTGACAGAATCGTTCCTATCGCCATTCGTGCTCTGGATAATGTAATCGACTTAAATTTTTACCCGATTGAAAAGGTAAAGAGAACTAACATGAAAACTCGCGCAATCGGTTTGGGCGTTATGGGTGAAGCTCAAATGTTAGCACAACAGGGAATATCATGGGGGAGCCAAGAGCACTTTGATAAGATAGATGAAGTAATGGAAGCTGTTAGTTATAACGCAATCTCTGCATCTTCCGACTTAGCGCTTGAGAAATGCTCTTATCCTGAATTTGAAGGTTCTAAATGGAGCAAAGGTATTATGCCGATGGACCATGCTACGGCTGATGTGAAAAAACTTGTTGACCGCGGCGGACTTTTTGCTTCATCTTATGAGTGGGAAGAGCTTCGTGCAAAAGTAAAAAAACAGGGTATGAGAAACGGCTACCTGATGGCAATCGCACCTACAAGCTCAATATCTATATTAACCGGAACAACTCAAGCTATTGAGCCGGTATTTAAAAGAAAGTGGTATGAGGAGAACTTATCCGGACTTATCCCTGTTGTTGTTCCGGAACTCTCGCCAGAGACTTGGGCTTACTATACTCCTGCTTACGATTTGAACCAAACACTGCTAATCAAAGCAGCGGCAATTCGCCAAAAATGGCTAGACCAAGGTCAAAGTCTAAATATCTTTATAACTCTCGATAAGGCAAGCGGAAAGTATCTGAATGAAATCTACATGTTGGCTTGGAAGTTAGGTCTTAAATCTACCTACTACCTTCGTTCACAATCTCCTGAAATGTCAAAGGATGTTGAAGATAGAAGTATGGAGTGTGTAGGTTGTCAATAGGATGAGACCTCTTTTAGAAAAGGATTTAAATAGCTTTTTAAAGAGATTTGATAGTTTTAAGGATTCAGAATTTCGCTCCATAGAGATAATCACTCCTACTGCCATTAAAATCACTCTAGCAGCACAAGACAGCGCTAGAGGATTTGACTGGATAACGGTAGAGTTAGAATTTAGCGGTGTTAGTGATGCCAGACTGCTTGAAGGCTCAAAACTTCCACATATCGATATGAGTGATGGAATAACACTCATATACGCTGATGGTTCTTATGCATTCGGCGTTGGGGCTTATAATAACATTTCGAATATAACAAATTCTACATGTTATTTGAAGGCTACCTCCCTAAAATATAAAGAAGGTTTTTTTTAATTAACTTTTTGTTAGTTTTTCGTTAGCACTTTGTAAACCATTTGGTTATAATATTTTATTACCAAAAAACAAAGGAGCTTAGATGAAAAAACTTTTCTTTCTGTCTTTAATAACACTAACATTTGTTTATGCAAAAAGTAGCGTAGAGTTCAAATACGCACCGCATAATATGGAGCGGGAGTACCCAACAAACCAAAATCGCATACTCTCTTACAATAATATTTTAGAAAATGTAAGAACAAGCATTGTAAATATATCTATAAAAAAAGAGATAAGCGGTACTCAATTGAATGCAAATCCTTTTTTTAATGACCCATTTTTTAAAGAATTTTTCAAAGGATATGGAGATATCCCGCAAGAGAGAATTCAGCAAGCGTTAGGCTCAGGTGTTATAGTTTCGCAAGATGGCTACATTATTACTAACAACCATGTTGTCGACGGCGCAAACAAAATCATAGTTAATCTTGCCGGAGACAAAAAAGAGTATGAAGCCAAACTTATCGGCAAAGATGAGAAGAGTGATTTGGCTATCATAAAAATAGAGGCAAAAAACCTAAATGCCATAACATTTTACGACTCGGACAAAGTAAAAGTCGGGGATGTAGTTTTTGCACTCGGTAATCCATTTGGAATAGGTGAAACCATCACTCATGGAATCGTATCGGCAACGGGCAGAAGCGGTGTAGGAATCGTAGAGTATGAAGACTTTATACAAACTGACGCTTCCATAAATCCAGGAAACTCAGGCGGAGCGCTTATAAACTCAGCCGGACACTTAATAGGGATTAACTCCGCAATTATCTCAAAATCTGGCGGAAATGTGGGCATAGGTTTTGCAATCCCATCAAATATGGTTACGACTGTCGCAACAAGCTTAATAGATAACGGCAAATATACCCGTGCATATCTGGGAGTAAATATCTCGGATATAAGCGACGATATGAGTAAATTTTACAATGGTAACTATGGCGCTCTAATAACTAGCGTGGAAGATAATTCACCTGCTGCAAAAGCTGAACTCAAAAGAGGAGATCTAATCATTGAAGTCAACGGCAAAAAGATAGGAAGTGCGAGTGAGTTAAAAAACAGTATAGGTTCATACGCTCCGGCTAAAACGGTAACTATAAAATTTCTAAGAGACAAAAAAGTCAATACAAAAAGTGTAACGCTCTCAATACTTGATAGCAAAACCGTAAATGGAGAGCTTGAGTACAAAGGCTTAAAATTAACTCAAATCAACTCTACACATAAACAACAGCTCAACATTACAATCAACGGTGTGTTAGTCATTAATGTAGATGAAAAAAGCGAAGCTTACAGCGCAGGGATAAGAAAAAATGACATAATTATTCAGGTAGAAGAGAGCGAAATAGCTACTTTGGATGACTTTAAAAAGGCAACCGGCTCAAAAGAGAAGAAGAGAGTTTTTATCTATAGAAAAGGCTATATACTAGCCATCGTACTTTAAGGAGGTTCTATGAGAGTCGTATGTCCACATTGCAAAAGCGTCAATAATGTTCCGCAAAGAGACTCCTACACAAAAGCTAACTGCGGAAAGTGTAAAAGCTCACTTCTTGAAACAAAACCCATCGAGTTAACAGTTGTTAACTTTGACGAAATCATCGTAAATAGCGATATTCCTGTAATAGTTGATTTCTGGGCGCCGTGGTGCGGACCATGCAAGATGATGGCTCCAAATTTTGAGAAAAGTGCTAAAAATTTTCCGCTAAAAGCAATTTTTGTAAAAGTAAATACGGAAAACGAACAGCACCTTGGAGCTAGATTTGGCATAAGAAGCATTCCTACGATTATAGTTTTTAAAGGTGGCAAAGAGCTGCATAGAGTCTCCGGTGCTTTAGATGAAACAAGTTTAAATAAACTGGTTGCACAATTTTTATAGTATAATTTTTACACATAAAAAGGGGTACATTATGAGCAGAGATACAGTAACACTAACAAACAATCGTGATGGCAAAAGCTATGAATTTCCTATACTTGATGCAACGGTAGGTCCGTCTGTAATAGATATTTCTACTCTCTACAAAGAGACTAAGATGTTTACCTATGATGAGGGGTATACATCCACGGCATCTTGCAAATCTGACATAACATATATAGACGGTAATGAGGGAAAACTTATGTACAGAGGGTATGATATAGCATACCTTGCAAATCAAAAGAGTTTTTTAGATACGGCATATCTTCTTCTAAACGGCGAGTTGCCCACTAAAGAGGAGTTGGAAAACTTTACTCTGGAGATGAAAAAACGCTCCTTTGTACACGAGGGGATTAAAAAACTATTTGACTCATTTCCAGACGGCGCGCATCCGATGGCAATTCTCTCAGCCGGCGTCTCCGCACTCTCAACATTTTACTATAATCACCTAGATATAAAAACTAAAAAAGAGTACACTGAAATGTCAAACAGAATCGTTGCCAAGATTCCTACACTCGCGGCTTTTTCATACAGATACTCTAACGGTTTGCCTATTATATATCCGGATATGAGCAAAGGATTTACAGAAAATTTTCTATATATGCTAAGAGCTTATCCTCACAGCTATGTTGAATTAAAGCCGATTGAGATAAAGGCGCTTGACACTATCTTTACTCTTCATGCAGACCATGAACAAAATGCATCGACAACAGCCGTTAGAAATCTGGCTTCCACAAATGCCCATCCATATGCTGCCATAAGCGCAGGAATAGGCGCTCTATGGGGAAGAAGTCATGGCGGAGCAAATGAGAGCGTTATTCGTCAGCTTGAGATGATAGGGAGCGTTGATAGAGTAGATGAGTTTATAGCACGCGCAAAAGACAAAGATGACCCGTTTAGATTGATGGGATTTGGACACCGTGTTTATAAAAACTTTGACCCTCGCGCAACTATACTAAAAAACATCCGCAATGAACTTGTAAATGAGCTGGGCATAAATAGTGAGCTTATAGAGGTTGCGAACAAAATAGAGAAGATTGCCTTAAGTGATGAATATTTTATAAGCAGAAATCTATATCCAAATATCGATTTTTACTCTGGACTAATCCTTCAAGCACTCAAAATTCCAAAAGAGATGTTTGCGGTTATATTTGTTATAGGCAGAACACCTGGGTGGATTGCACAGTGGAGCGAGTTAAATCAGCAAAAAACTATAAAAATTGCCCGTCCTCGCCAGCTATATACGGGTTCAACAGACAGAACTCCGGAGTATTAATCCGGAGGTTAGAACTATTTTATGTATGAGCAGCAGTAGTCGGTAACTGTTTTGATTTTTAAATCAAACGATGAGTTTGCGGGCACGCTGAAAGTCTCAGGTGTATGAAGAGTTTTCCACTCTTCGTTTGGCAGTCTGATATCAAGCTCTCCGCTCATTATCTCCATAATTTCGGCAGCATCCGTTCCAAAAGTATAATCCCCCGGCATCATGATACCGAGAGTTTTTTTTGAACCATCAGCAAACTCAACCGTTCTGCTTGTGACTTTTCCATCATAATAGATATTTGCTTTTTTTACTACCGTTACATTTTCAAATTTTGACATCTTTTTTCCTTAATTTTATTTCATAAAATGAAGAAAACCTCCATTTATTTGTCCACAAAAAGGAACAAGCCCTTTTTTGTATCGCTAGCCGCTAAGGCACAAAACAGCTAAAGCTGTTTCTTTAGAAAAGCTAGCCTCTAGAGAGGCAGAATTTTGAAATTATATCTTATTCCCAGTCCAACAATCTCTGCTGACCCTCTAGTCCTCTAATATGAGTAACATCTTGTGAAACTTCTATAACGCCTTTATAGTTGCCCTCATCATCTCTGATAGCAAAATAACGGATATGAATAAACTTGCCTTTAAAAGTTATCCAAAACTCAGCCTCATCTCTGCGACCCGCTTTAAACTCTCTCAAAATCATCAAAACTTGGTCTACACTCTTTGGAGGGTGGCAAAATTTTACCTCTCGACCGATAATTCCCGCACTTCTAGGAAACACTCTATCATCACCGCGGTTATAGAAGATAACGATGTCATTCTCATCAACATAGGTGATGTCAACCGGCATAAACTTCAAAAGCCAGTTAATCTGCTCAGGCAGCATGTAGCCCTCATCAAGTTTGATTCTATTTTCAAGTGAAAAAGGAAGCTTTCTTTTTTGTGTATCTTGAGACGGATGGATATATTCTCCCTCAATATGCGGAGGATACGCCGCCGGTGCTTCATCAAACATCCAGCCAATCTCCTCATCTCCGGCTCTCATCTCTTTCCAATCCTCTTCATCTAACAAATTCATCGCATTTGGCAAAAGTCTTCCCTCTTCAACCTGCATAATATGCTCTAAATTACGAAAAAGATTTTGTAGTGACATACTCAATGATGCAATCTCTTTAGTTTGTACCAGATTTTTTGTAACTTTTATGATTGCACGGATATCATCATGAAATGACCACATACCCTGAGATGGACCGGTCCAACCATACTTTTCCAAATATGGAAAAAGCTGATTCTCTTTTCTTGCAAAGTGCTTCTCAACAAGGCATAATCTTTTAAATTTCTCTTCAAACTCTTCAAAATTTTCTACTATGTTTATGCTCTCTATACTTGCGATTAAGCCCCGCATGAGCATATTTTCTTCCAGATAGACTCTAACCGGATGTCCCTCTGGCAAATTTAGATACGGATTCATTATTTTCCTTGATTTATATATAATTTAAAAATTATACTATTTTAAAAATTTTACTCTTTGATTTAAGGCAAGATACAAAGATTATTGCAGCTTTAGCCTAACTCTTTGCGAGTGAGTAATGGCAACGGCGATAGCGTCTGTTATATCGAGCGGTTTTATCTCTTTTTTTATGTTTAAAAGCATCTTTGCCATATAGGCTACCTGCTCTTTTGTAGCTTTGCCGTTTCCTGTTAATGCTTTTTTTACCTGAAGTGCGGTGTACTCGTTAAACTGCCCAAACTGCTGAAGAAGCATCAGCATTATCGCTCCGCGAAATTGGGCAAGTTTTATGGTTGTTTTTGGGTTGTGCGCATAAAAAATATCTTCGATTGCAACTTCATCTATCTTATGATTTTTAAATATACTCTCAAAAGCTTCAACCATCTGCGGAATCTGAAACTGCAGCTCTTCGGCTTTTATTTTTATAAGCCCAGCCTCGATGAGTGCTATCTTTCCCTTCTCTAAAGAGATAAGAGCATAGCCCATTTTTCTTGTTCCCGGATCTATTCCTAAAATTGTCATATTTTACTTTCACATGTTATAGACGAGCTATTCACATAGTTTTAACTTTGTTTATGGGAATTATAGCTACTATTCACATATAAATTAGATTTTAAATAAGGCTTTATGTGAACATTGGTCAAAAAATTTTACTTCTGCTAAAAGAAGAGATTCCGGAAATTGAATATAACAGATATATTAAACACTTGGTCTATGATATAAAAAAATCTACCGAAGATAATGCTATTTTTTATGCCCCAAACTCTCTAGTCCTAAATTGGATAAAAAATAAGTATCACGCAAAAATAAAACATCTGTTTGATATACAAAACTCAGCAAAAGTTAATGTCAGCATTCTACTAAAAAATCAAACCGATACAAAAAAAATCCAGCAAAAACCTGAACAAAAGGCACAACATTCACTCTTAAATCCATCTCATACTTTTGCAAATTTTATGGTTGGCGGTTCAAACCAATTTGCATATGCCGCGGTTAAGAGTGTCAGTGAAAAAGCCGGTGAGCTATATAATCCCCTCTTTATCCACGGTGGTGTAGGTCTTGGTAAAACACACCTTATGCAAGCAGCAGGAAATGTGTTTCAAAATCAGGGCAAAATAGTTATCTACACTACGGTTGAGCAGTTTTTAAATGATTTTATACGACATGTTAGAAACAAAACTATGGAAAGATTCCAAGAAAAATATCGAAAATGTGATGTTCTTCTTATAGACGATATTCAGTTTTTAAGTAATAAAGAGGGGATTCAAGAGGAATTTTTCCATACATTTGAAGCACTAAAAGGTATTGGAAAACAGATTATTTTAACGGCAGATAAACACCCAAAAAAGATAGCAGGACTTGAGAAGAGACTCCAAAGCCGTTTTGAACATGGGCTTGTAGCAGATATTCAACCGCCTGAACTTGAAACCAAAATAGCTATTATTGAGAACAAATGCAAAATAAATAAAGTCGTTCTTACAAAAGATATTATCTACTATATAGCAACTGTTATCGAGAGCAATGTTCGCGAAATAGAAGGCATTTTATCGAAGCTTCATGCTTATTCACAACTTATGCATGTCGATATAGATTTACAATTTACAAAAAATGTTTTAAAAGACCAGCTGCAAGAGAATCGTGCTAATCTTACTCTTGACATAATTACACAAAGTGTAGCAAAAGATTTGAATATAAAACCAAGTGAGATTCGTTCAAAAGGCAGAAGTAAAAATCTTGTCTATGCAAGAAGAATTGCTATCTATCTCTGCCGTGAACTCACGCAAAATACTATGCCGCAATTAGCCCAGTATTTTGGGATGCAAGACCATACGGCAATAAGTCATACGCTAAAGAAAATAAATGAATTAATGCAAAACGATGAAGATTTTAAAGTCAAGATTGAAGAATTAACAAATAAAATTACGACATCTTCATAAAAAATAAAAAAAAAGATATAATTGCCTAAGTGAATAAGTGTGAAGGGAGTCGTATCGGTTCATCACATCTATACGGCTCTTAAAATAGGGGTTAGATAGTGATATTCACATTATCACAGCCTCCTACTACTAATACTATAATTTTATATAATAAATAGGAATTAAAATGAAGATAACAATACAAAAATCTATCATTGAAAATATTTTGGTTCATGCTCAACCATTTTTAGAAAAAAAAGATACTTCGCAGATTACATCACATGTTTTTATTGATGTTTCAAACTCTAAACTAACAATTAAGGCTACTGATTATGAAATAGGCTTGATTGTATCTACTGATAAAATAAATATTATTGAAAATGGCAGCGTAACTGCAAACGGTAAAAAATTATTAGACATTATTAGAATTTTAAAAGATGGTGAAATTAATTTAGAAGCTAAGAGCGACACTTTATATATTTCTCAATCACACTCTAAATTTAAACTGCCAACTTTTTCATATAGCGAATTTCCCGCATTTCCAACTTATGAAGGAAAGCCTCGTATTTTAATTGACTCACACTCTCTTATTGATTCTCTTAAAAAAATAACACCTTCTATCGATATTAACAATCCTAAATTTGAACTAAATGGTGCATTAATTGATATAAAAGATAATAATATTAATTTTGCTTCAACCGATACAAGAAGATTGGCAGTTGTTAACATAAATAATGAAAGCAGTACTCAATTATCCATTATAGTTCCAAAAAAAGCAATTGTTGAGATTCAAAAACTATTTTTTGATAATATTGAACTCTATTACGATGAAAACAGTTTGATTATTCACTCAGACCAATATACTTTTTTTACAAAACTTATAAATGGAAAATTTCCTGAATATACAAGAATTATTCCTAAAGAGATATCAAATACTTTAACTCTTCCAAAAGCTTTAATGATAGAATCTATAAAACAGATTACAACAATATCTACGGATGTTAAAATAACTTTTTTAAATGATACTATTACTTTTGAATCATTAAGTGATGACAATATAGAAGCTAAAACTGAAATTAAATTTGCAACTTGCTTTTCATCTCCGTTTGTAATTGCAATTAACAGCAGATATCTTTTGGATTTTTTAAATATAATAAACAGTTCAGAGTTTAATATCGGATTAAATGAGAGTAATTTGCCTTTTGTTTTAAGTGACGGCAATTTTAAAACGGTAGTAATGCCAATAGTTATTTAATAAAAATTATACTACCCTTATTAAAATTAATAGGGGTATTTCTCTCCTCCATAATATCCAGCCAGCCATATGTAAAACTTACTTTTAGAATAAATAAGATAAAATATCCCCTAATTATGTCAAATGTTATAATGGAGTATTAAATGGAAAACTACGGTGCTAGTAATATTAAAGTCCTTAAAGGATTAGAAGCAGTTCGTAAACGACCCGGTATGTATATTGGCGATACAGGTCATAGAGGTTTACATCATTTAGTTTATGAAGTTATAGATAACTCTATTGACGAGGCGATGGCAGGACATTGTGATACTATAAATGTAACTCTTACAAAAAGCGGTACTTGTAAAGTGTCTGATAATGGCCGCGGTATTCCTACGGATATGCATGAGGGTGAAGGAATAAGTGCTGCAACAGTTGTTCTAACAGTTCTTCATGCCGGCGGTAAGTTTGATAAAGATACATATAAAGTTTCCGGCGGTCTTCACGGTGTCGGCGTATCCGTTGTAAATGCTCTATCGTCTGATCTTAAAATGACCATTCATAGAAATGGCGAGATTTTTGAACAAAATTTTAAAAAAGGTATTCCTCAAGAAATTTTAGCAGTAATCGGAACAACTAAAAAAACCGGAACAACAATAGAATTTTCTCCGGATCCAAGTATATTTACAGATACAATTACTTTTGAATATGAATATTTAGCTCGCAGATTTAAAGAGTTGGCATATTTAAATCCATTTATAACTATAAAATTTTCTGATGAGAGAACAAATGTAAAAGAAGAGTACCACTTTGAAGGCGGTATTGCTCAATATGTTGCTGATTTAAATAAAAAACAAGAAGTTGCAAAAGTTTTTGAATTTAGTACAAAAATAGAAGATATAGAATTTGATATAGCACTGATGTACAATGACACTTATGACGAAAAAGTTTACTCTTTTGTAAATAATATTCGTACTCCAAACGGCGGAACACATGAAGCCGGTTTTAGAGCCGGTTTAACTCGTGTTATTGCAAATTATAATTCACAAAACGGTGCAGCAAAAGAGAAAGATATAAAAATAAGCGGTGAAGATACGAGTGAGGGTCTTATTGCTATTGTTTCTATTCGTGTTCCAGAACCGCAATTTGAAGGACAGACAAAAGGCAAACTAGGAAATACCTATGTTAGACCTCTAGTTCAAAAACAGACTTACGAGCTGTTAAGTAAATATTTTGAAGAAAATCCGATTGAAGCCAAAGCAATAGTTTCAAAATCATTAATGGCAGCGCGTGGTCGTGAAGCTGCAAAAAAAGCAAGAGAATTAACACGAAGAAAAGACTCTATGAGTGTCGGAACGCTTCCTGGAAAACTTGCCGATTGCCAAAGCAAAGATGCAAGCATTTGTGAACTTTATCTTGTGGAAGGTGATTCTGCGGGCGGTTCGGCTAAAATGGGTCGTGACAGAGTTTTTCAGGCAATTTTACCGCTTAAAGGTAAGATTCTAAATGTTGAAAAAGCAAGACTTGACAAGATTTTAAAATCTGAAGAGATTACAAATATGATAACGGCTATGGGCTGTGGAATCGGTGAAGAGTATAATGAGGACAAACTTCGTTATCATAAAATTATTATTATGACCGATGCCGATGTTGATGGAAGCCATATTCAAACTCTTTTACTGACATTTTTCTTCCGTCATTTTAGAAGTGTTGTAGATAACGGTTATCTCTATTTAGCACAGCCGCCTCTTTATCGTTATAAAAAAGGTAAAAAAGAGATCTACTTTAAAGATGATCGTGCCATGAATGATTATCTGATAGAAAATGGAATTGAATCATTAAATATTGAAACTGTCGGGCATAATGATTTAATCTCATATTTTAAAATGGTTGACCACTACAGAGGCTCACTTGAAGCGTTGGAGAGAAGATATGCGTTAGTTGTTCTTATCCGTCATTTCATAGAAAATCCGGATTTAATTGGTCTTGATATAAAAGCTATGTATGAAAAAGTTGAAGAGTTTTTAACACAAACCGGAAATAATATCTTAACAAAAAGTATTACTGAAGATTCAATTCATATTTTCGTTCAAACAAAAGACGGAATGGAAGAGCTGCTTATAAATGATGATCTGTTTGCGGCTCCTCATTTTTGTGAAGCTAGTTTTGTATATAGAAAAATAAAAGAGTGGAATTTAGATCTTAAAGATGATGTTATTAAAGTTTTAAGTGATGTTATTGATTATGCTAAAAAAGGTGCATATGTTCAGCGTTATAAAGGTCTTGGAGAGATGAACCCGGATCAGCTTTGGGAAACAACGATGACTCCTGAAAATAGAGTTTTATTACAAGTAACAATAGAGGATGCAGAACTTGCAAGTGATACATTTACTCTATTTATGGGCGATGAAGTCGAGCCTCGCCGTAACTATATAGAAACGCATGCTAAAGATGTTAAGCATTTAGATGTTTAATAGTTAAAAGCAACAAAATTCAAATGTTACTTCCACAAACAAAAGAGAGAGAATACCGTTTTAGGCTAGCGCTTAGAATGGTACTTCCTGTTTTTGCTCTCGTTGTCGCTCTAATTCTTCATACTTTTATTACAAGCCAAGATGCCATAGGTACCTCTTTTTATATTGAATCTATCTTAATTTTAGTATTTAGCATCTATTTTATCTTTTTTCTCATATATAAGGGTTTTGATACAAAAATAACAGATAATATCTCAAAAGCTTTCACAAGAGAGTATATGTATGAATTTTTAAAAAAAGAGTTAAAAAACAATAAAGAATACACACTTTTACTTATTAGCATAGATAATTTAGATGAGATAAACAATCGTTACGGTATAAAAAATGGTGATAAAGTTCTTTTTGAAACTATTAAATGGGTAGCTGAGTATTTTAAAACAAAAGATATATATAATTTTCCGGTTGGACGCATAAAAGGCGGTGATTTTATAGTTGGGTTTAACGGAAACAGGAACCAATATAAAACAGTAATGGAGTTAATGTGTCTTAAGAGCGAAGATCTTAAAATAGATGATATAGAAGTAGTTATATCCGGTGCTATAAATGATGTAACTTTTTCAAACAATATTGATTATTTAATTGAAAATCTTTTTGAATTACAGGTTAAAAATAGAGATTCTAAACTTCAAGTTAATTCAGATGATGAAATAAATCCAAGTGATTTAGAATATTTTGTTATAAATGCCATTAAAAGAAAAGATATAACACTTATAACACAGAGTGTTTTTGAAAAAGATACTAATGAGCTTAAAGAGTGTTTTATTAAATTAAATGCACCGGACGGCAAGTTATTACATCAAAAAAATTATATGAAGATTTTAGATAAATTAAGATTGATGAATGAGTATGATTTAATAGTTTTAGAAAAAATTATAGAAATTTGTAAAAAATCTGATAATAAAAAATTTGCTATTTCTATATCACCGACCTCTATCAGAAATCCGGCTGTTTTAACTAAAATTAAAGATCTATTTCATAAAAATGAGTGTGTAAAGGGTAGAATTGTACTGCTTTTTAGTGAAAATGAGTATTTTCCAAAGATAGATAAATTCAATACTATTTTACAACAATTAAGAGATATGGGGGTTGTGATTGCTATTGATAGATTAGGATCTTTGCATACAAGTTTTTTATATTTAAGAGATTTAAATATTGATATAGTTAGATTTGACAGTTTTTATAGTAAAAATATTTATGAAAACAAAAACAAAAATATTATTAGCGGTTTTAATACAATGGCTCATGAAAAAGGAGTTAAAACTTGGATTAAAATGATTGAAAATGAAGATATTAATAATTTGGCAAAAGATTTAGGAGTTGATTATTTACAGGGTAAATTTTTAGCACAAATGGAAAAAATATAAAATTAGGAGTTAGTATGAAGTACGGCGAAAAAATTGTTAATGAGTTTGATGTGGAGAAAGATTTAGAGATTTGGCCAAATGAGCATAAAAGAAATTATCTTATTAAAATGACACTTCCGGAGTTCTCTTGCCTCTGTCCTAGAAGCGGATATCCTGACTATGCGACAATTCACTTGGAATATACGCCAAATGAGTGGGTAGTTGAACTAAAAGCCATAAAACTCTATATAAACTCATTTAGAGATAGACACATTTCACATGAAAACAGTGCAAATGAGATTTACAGCATTTTAGAGAAAAAATTAAAACCAAAATATATGAAAATCGTGGCAGATTACAACCCAAGAGGAAATGTGCATACTGTTATAGAGATTGATAGCCTAAAGCTTTAAATAGTTTTTTAGCCAAAGCAGAGCCTCATCATATGTTTTAAAGCTGCCATGCATCTGGGCTTCATAAGCTTTGTCCAAAATCTCAGAAAATTTTGGTGACGGTTTAAGCCCAAATTTCAGCAGCTCTTTTCCGCCTAAAAGAGCAGGAAGTTTATCTTTTAATATATTTAACTCTTGTGCTCTTTTATAAATCTCTTCACCCGTACTATAAACTTCAGAGTTGTTTTTAGCAAAATAGATTGAGCTGCTTAAAACCAAAAGCTCATCTATATCTACTTTTGTAGCGAGTTTATAGAGTAAATAGTCGTTTATACTATTTACATGTATATTTTCTATCTCACTATATGCTTGTGTTAGTTTTACTACCCTCTCAAGCAATTCTCTCTCATCGCTGAGTTTAAGTATAAAATCTTCTGTTTCTGTTTGACTAAAGTTGTAACAAAGCCCTGCTAACATTAAAACCAAATTTGTTTGATTGTCGGTTGATAACTGCTTTGCTATCTCATCAATAACATTTAAATTATCGGTATAGATATCTGTGCCAAACTCCCTTAGTAGTTTAAATCCGATTGATGGCTTTTGTGATTTTAAAAGAAGCTTTTTCACCTCTTCAAATATTCTCTCTTTTGGTAATTCGTTTAACATATTTTTAGAAACCATATCTTTACATGTTAAAAATAAACTCTGCTCGATTTCAAGGTTAAATCTGGCGCAAAACTGAGCTGCTCGCAAAACTCTTAGAGAATCTTCAACAAAGCTATTTAGGTCTACCGCTCTCAATATTTTATCTCTTAAATCATCTGCTCCGTTAAACGGATCTAAGAGTTTATTTTCTTCTACATCGTAGCCGATGGCATTTATTGTAAAATCTCTTCTGGATGCGGCAGTTTTAAAGTCAAGATTTGAGTAAAGTTTAATATCAAAGCCGCGATGTCCGGAGTCGACTTTGTTATCTCTTCTTGGAAGTGAAAAATCTAAATCTAAATCATAAAATTTTAATTTACACACTCCAAAGCTTTTTCCAACAACATTAACACTCCCAAACTCTTCTAAAATATCTTTTACACAGTTAAAAGATGTTACGCCGTAAAGCTCAATATCTATATCTTTTGATTCAATGCCAAGCAGAGAATCTCTGACAAATCCGCCGACAATTACCGGTTTTAGATTTAAACTTTTAAGCTTTTCAAATATAATATTTAATTCATCAGGGTAGCTAATCATATAAATCCAAAAAATCTAATTTTGTGTTTTGAATATATTATATCACTACTTTTACGCATATATAACATTTATTTGGGTATAATCGCGAAAATTTTTACCCTTAGTTTCATTAAAGAAACTAAACAAGGAAACCCTTTGCAAAAGATTAGAAATATTGCAGTTATCGCACACGTTGACCATGGCAAAACAACATTGGTTGATGGATTATTAGAGCAATCAGGAACATATGGTGCTCATGAGCAACATGATGAAAGAGCGATGGATAGCAATGATTTGGAGAAAGAGCGTGGTATCACGATTCTTTCTAAAAATACAGCTATTCGTTATAAAGATTACAAAATCAACATTATAGATACTCCGGGTCACGCTGACTTCGGCGGTGAAGTTGAACGCGTTCTTAAAATGGTTGACGGTGTTTTGGTACTCGTTGACGCTTATGAGGGTGTTATGCCTCAAACTAAGTTTGTTGTTAAAAAGATGTTGGCACTTGGTAAAAAACCGATTGTTGTAATTAACAAAATTGATAAGCCTTCTGCTGAGCCAGATCGTGTTGTTGATGAGATGTTTGACCTTTTTGCAGCAATGGGTGCAACTGATGATCAGCAAGATTTCCCAATTATCTATGCAGCAGCCCGTGATGGTATAGCTAAGCTTGATATGTCTGATCCAGATGGCGGCTTCGAATGTATCTTTGAAACTATTTTAAAGCATATTCCTGAGCCAGATGGTGACAGAGAAAACCCGACTCAAGCACAAGTATTTACACTTGACTACGATAATTATGTCGGTAAAATAGGAATCTCTCGTATTTTTAACGGTGTTATTAAAAAGGGTGACAACATTATGCTTGCAAAAGCTGATGGCGAGTTAGTAAAAGGTAAAATCACTAAACTTATAGGTTTTCATGGTCTTAACCGTATGGAAATTCAAGAAGCTGAAGCTGGTGACATCGTTGCATTTGCCGGTTTAGAAACAGTGGATGTTGGTGATACAATATGTGACCCTAAAAATCCTATGCCACTTGACCCAATGCACATTGAAGAGCCAACACTTACAGTTGTATTTTCTGTAAACGACTCTCCACTCGCCGGTCAAGAGGGTAAGCATGTAACTTCAAATAAACTAAAAGACCGTTTAGAGTTTGAGATGACAACAAATGTTGCAATGAAGCTTGAGGTTGTCGGAGAGGGTAAATTTAAAGTTTCAGGTCGTGGAGAGTTACAAATAACTATTCTTGCTGAAAACATGCGTCGTGAAAACTTTGAGTTTGGTGTATCTCGTCCGGAAGTTATCGTTAGAGAGATAGAAGGTGTTAAGTGTGAACCATTTGAGCACCTTGTTATCGATGTTCCTGAAAACTTAAGCGGTGCGGTAATTGAAAAACTTGGCAAGCGTAAAGCTGAGATGAAATCTATGGTTCCAATGGGACAAGGTTTCCAAAGAATCGAGTTTGAAATACCGGCTCGTGCTCTTATAGGTTTCCGTGGACAATTCTTAACTGACACTAAGGGTGAGGGTATTATGAACCACTCATTCTTAGAGTTCCGTCCTTATAGCGGTACGGTCGAGTCAAGAACTTACGGTGCGCTTGTAAGTATGGAAAATGGCGAAACACTAGCTTATTCACTATTTAATATCCAAGATCGCGGTGTTCTTTTCATAGGACCGCAAACTAAAGTATATGAAGGTATGATTGTTGGTGAACACTCTCGTTCAAATGACCTTGTAGTAAACGCAATCAAAGGAAAAGCTCAATCAAATGTTCGCTCAAGCGGCGCTGATGAGGCCATCAAACTTGTTCCACCTCGTGATATGTCTCTTGAGAGAGCATTAGAGTGGATTGAAGATGATGAACTTCTAGAGATAACACCAAAAAGTATCCGTATTCGTAAAAAGTATTTGACAGAGAGCGAAAGAAAAAGATACACTCGCAAATAATAGCAGATACCCTTGCATGCGCCCTACTCATGGCGTATGTAAAACACCTCTTCATATAATAAATTTCAATTATTTTTTAACTATGTTATACTTCTGCATAAACGGCAAAAAGGATAAAAAAAATGGATGGATTATTGTACCCAATCTCTTTGTTGGTAGTTGGTTTGATGGCTTTTACCTTTTATAGAGGTAACAGTATCAGATTAATGTTGTTTGCTTTAGCTGTCGGTGCGTATATTATCTACTCGCATGAGACCGGTCATACGGCGACAGAGTATAAAAATGAAGTAGTTGATTCAATAAGTGAATCAGCAACTAAATTTACAAAAGACCGTGGAATCGAGGGATATGATGAGACTAAAAAAGTAGCAAAATAGTTAGTTTTGCTGCTTAAAATCTTTTTATATACCCATGACAATAGGGTTTGCTCCCCTTTTTGTCATAGTAGTTTTGATGGCTCTCATCCGCTCTAAAAAACTCATCTTTTTTTAATATTTTAGTAGCAACTCTATATCCGTTAACTTCAAGCTCAGCAATCAGTTTTTTTATCGTTTCTCTCTCTTTGTCACTGCTTACAAAAACAGCAGAGAGATACTGAGCGCCGATATCAGGACCTTGTCCGTTTATCTGCGTCGGGTCGTGAATCTCAAAAAATGTTCTGGCTATCTCTTCATAAGAGATTTTACTAGCGTCGTAAACAACTTCAACAGCTTCAAGATGTCCTGTGTTTGTACGAACAACCTCGTAATAACTAGGATTTTTTACATGTCCGCCCATAAAACCCGAAATTACCTCTTTTACCCCGTCTAATTTTTCTAAGTAGTACTCTACTCCCCAAAAACAGCCTCCTGCAAAATAAGCGTATGAGAGCTTCTCTTCTTTGGCATCCGGTTTTTTCTTAAGATTTAGCGAGATGGAATTTACACAGTGTCTTGTATTTTTTTGCGTAAAGCCCTCACCCTCAAAAACATGCCCTAAGTGCGCACCGCAGTTTGCACAAACTATCTCCACCCGTCTGCCGTCTTTATCAGGAACTCTTTTTATAGCTCCCTTTATCTCATCATCAAAACTCGGCCATCCGCAGTGTGAGTCAAACTTGTCGCTTGAGTCATAAAGCGGAGCGTCACAAAGCTTGCAAGCGTAAATTCCTCTCGATTTTTCATTAGTATATTTGCCTATAAAAGGTCGCTCAGTCCCTTTGTTGATTATTACATTTCTCTCTTCGTCGCTAAGCTGTTCTATCTTTTTTGTCCATGGTTTCAAATCAAATGCATTCATAGTTGTTATTATAAGTATGAAAATAGCAATAAATTTCATACTCTGCTCCTATTTATTAATTTTTCTAATTATATGTTGTAGAGTTTTATTGGCACAGGGTTATTTTATTTGAAAAAAATTTATAAAGTTAGTTTTAAAAAACAGATAAATATTTAACTATTAGTGGAATACCCACTATACATTACATATTACATCTAATAATATCATTCTCACTTTATCACAAATTAAATTAATAGATATTACTAGATATAGAAAGTATAAAAGATTACTGTCAAGGTTGATTTGACAATATCTTTACAATATCTTTACAAAGTATCTATTTTATGTTTTTATTGGCAAATAAAATTTAATCAAACCATTCTAAATTTATGAAATCAAAATCTTCATAAAGATATAATCACAAACTAAAATTTTAGGAGAAGAGATGAATAGAAAAAAAATATATAATCCTGAATCAAATGAAAATGTAAATGATAGAAGAATATTTGGCGGAAATCCTACCGGTATATTTGAACTAAACGACATCAAATACCAATGGGCATACAATCTCTGGGAGATGATGCTAAACAACACATGGTTTCCAAAAGAGGTCGATATGACTCGTGATGTGAGTGATTATAAACAGATTACCCAGATGGAAAAAGATGCTTATGACAAAGCGCTTTCACAGCTAATTTTTATGGATTCGCTCCAAACAAATAATATTATGGATAACATAAATCCATATGTGACATCTCCTGAAATCAACCTGATACTAGTTCGTCAAGCTTATGAAGAGGCTCTTCACTCTCAAAGTTATGCCGTTATGGTTGACAGTATCTCTGCAAACTCTAAAGAGATATATGACCTTTGGCGCAGAGATATGATGCTAAAGAGCAAAAATGACGCAATTGCCGGAGTTTATGAAGAGCTTTCAAAAAATCCGACTGAGCACAATTTTGTAAAAGCCTGTTTTGCAAATCAAATTTTAGAAGGCATCTACTTTTACAGCGGTTTTGCGTATATCTATACACTTGCAAGAAGCGGAAAAATGTTAGGCTCTGCACAGATGATTAGGTTTATACAAAGAGATGAAGTTACGCATCTTGTTTTGTTTCAAAACCTTATAAACTCTCTTAGAAAAGAGAGACCAGACCTCTTTAGCGAACAGTTAAAAGAGGAGGTTATTGCTATGTTTAAACAAGCTGTAAAACTTGAATCTGACTGGGGAAAATATATAACACAAGGTCAAATTTTAGGTTTGACTGACGCTATTTTAGAACAATACATCCAATACTTGGCAGATGATAGGCTCTCAAGCGTTGGATTTGCCAAGCTTTTCAATGTAACAAATCCTATAAAATGGGTTGACGATTTTTCAAAATTCAACGACCAAAAAACAAACTTTTTTGAGGGAACAGTTGCAAACTACTCAAAAGGAAGCCTTAGCTTTGATGACGACTTCTAAGGAGAGCGGCTACAAGCTCTGCTCGCTTCTTTTTGATACTACAAAAGAGTATGACGCTAACCTGCAAACACTCTTAGAGTTAGTAAATAAAACATCTGAAAAATCTCTTATTGTCGCTCCTGAGGTCTGTTTAACGGGCTTTGATTATGAGAATTATGAGAAAGCGACTGAATTTTCACATATTGCAAATGAGGAGTTAAAAAAAGCTTCTCATGACAAAATCATAATTCTTACAATACTCGAAAAGAGAGATGGCGAAGTTTTTAATTTTGCCAAGATTTTTTTTAATGGTGAAATAGTTTATGAAAGAGCAAAAGCAAAGCTTTTTCGTTTTGGCGATGAACATAAATATATGTCAGAGGGAAGCGATGAAGATATTAAGATTGTTGAAGTTGACGGCATAAAAATAGGCATTTTAATCTGTTTTGAGTTGCGATTTAAAGAGTTTTGGCAAAAACTAGAGGGGTGTGATGTTATTGCGGTTCCCTCTTGGTGGGGAGTTTTGCGAACAGAGCATTTTAAGGTGTTGACACAGAGTTTGGCAATTATAAATCAGTGTTTCGTTGTTGCAAGTGATTCACAAAACGAAGAGTGTACAAAAATGAGCGGGATTATAAGACCTCATGGCGAAGATGAGCGAAATGAAAACAGAGCTTGTTTGGAAGTTGCTTATGACAAAAAAGAGATTATAACAATGAGAAGATATATGGATGTAGGCATTGGATAGAATAACAGCAACAAAAACGGCAAAATTAGCCGATGAGTGTCACAAAATTTTTTCTCTAAGCGATAGCGTTAAAAATGCAATCGCCAAAACAAACAGAGAGGAGTTTGTTCCATCCGGCTTTAGACATAACGCTTACAAACTAGACGCTCTGCCGATGGGTTCTTCACAGTGGATAAGTTCTCCTCTGACGGTTGCAAAGATGACTGAGTATCTTCTACCAAAGGGCGCAGATAGAGTTTTAGAGATAGGGTGCGGAAGCGGTTATCAAGCTGCTGTTTTATCGCATCTCTTTCGCGGCGTTTTTACGATTGAGAGAATTGAGCCGTTAATTCTTGAAGCAAAACTAAGGTTTAGAAAATTAGGAATCGGCAATATTCATACAAAACTTGATGATGGGCAAAATGGATGGATTCAGTATGCTCCATTTGAGAGAATACTTTTTTCTGCTACCGCAAAAGAGATACCTGCAAAACTCTTTGAGCAACTAAGCGAGGGCGGAATTTTAGTGGCTCCTATGCAAGTTGGCGCAAAGCAGGTAATTACCCGTTTTAGAAAAGTGGGAAATTCTTTGCAAAAAGAGGAGTTGGAAGAGTGCGATTTTGTTCCAATTTTAAATGGAATCCAGAAGTAATAGGCTTATGCACTTTAAGTTTTTTATTGTAAAATAATAGCTAATATAAGTTAGGATAAATTATGGAAGAGATGTACGGCATAAAATATTCAAAACCTGAAGTAGTTTTAATACAGGATACCGGTATAGGCGTGGCTGAAGCAGCGGCTAGAACCTGTTACGATTCATTTGAAAATAGCGAAAATGAAGCTATTAAATATATTGAAAACAGTATGCCTGATGATTTTACATGTCAAAAAATAAACGAGATAGAGAGTTCAAATCTTTTAAACGATTTGGCTTGGACATATTTCCATCACTCTATTTTAGAACATGCAAATTTAAGTTTTCTTATAAGAGGAACCAGTAGAGGTGTGCTTCAAGAGCATGCCAGACATCGCATACAAGCTATAAGCGTCAGAAGTACCCGTTATACTATGAGTTCTGTAATAAACGCCTTTGTTGCATCAGAGACAAGACAAGATAAAAACTTTTTTATAGATAAAGTCTTGGGTTTTGATATGTTTGTAACATCTGATGAAGAGTATAACAAAATAGAGATTGGCACGATTTATGACAAATTGAGATACCAATCAAAAAAAGTAGAAGATTTTAATGACATAGCGGTTGCAAAAAGTTCTCTGGCGCTTTTAGATGAGTTTGTCGGTAATCCGGAAGCACTTTTTGAAGCATTAGAAGCCGGAAAAAAGAAACGAAATGTCGGAGATGCTTTTAAACACATTATTACCGATAATGTAAAAGTTGATATGGTAGTTACATTTAATTTAAGAAGTCTTAAAAACTATTTTACACTAAGAGACAGCGGTGCCGCTTATTTTCAGATAAGATGGCTTGCTCAAGAGATGATGAGAAAAACACCGTCAAAATATTTAGATTTAATAATCAAAAAAGGGTAATCCATGTGGAAATATATTTTAATAAGCAGTTTTTTATTTAGCGGGTGCTCGCACTTTGAGTTTAATTTTGCAATGTGCGATAATATTGGACCCAATAGTGATCCACAAATGATTGAAAAGTGCAGAAACTACAATGAAGAGGAAGCGCAAAAAGCGTTTGATAAAACAAAAAAAGATTCTACAATACCTGAAGATGTTATAGAGTTTAAAAAACAGTAGAGGAAAAAAAGAATGAGCATAGAAAAAGAGTTAAAAGCTAGAAGCGGCGGCAAATGTGAACTTTGTGGTAGTGTGGATGGGCTAAGTGTTTTAGAAGTTGCGCCATCTGATGGAAGTTCAGAACAGTCCGTATATGTATGCTCTGTATGCAAAGAGCAGATAGAAAATCCAGATAAAATGGACGAAACGCATTTTAACTGCCTAAATGACAGCATGTGGAGCGAAATTCCGGCTGTTGTGGTTATGAGTTATAGACTATTGAAAGCACTCGGCAGAGAAGATTTGGTTGATATGATTTATATGGAAGATGATGTTAAAAGCTGGGCTGATTCTAATGTAAATAGCACCACAGGCAGTGTTGTCGTCAGAGACTCCAACGGTGTTGTGTTAAATGCCGGCGACAGTGTTGTTATCATTAAAGATTTAGAGGTTAAAGGTGCCGGTTTTACTGCAAAGAGAGGCACTTTGGTTAAAAACATCACGATTCCACAAGATGTAGAGGGTCACATAGAGGGCCGCGTTAACGGAACTAAAATCTATTTAAAAACAGAGTTTTTGAAAAAAGCGTAAGAGATTTATATTTAGAAATATTATATAAAAGGTGTGTATGAACCCTTTAAAATCTATAGCCATCAATATATCAATACCGCTCTTGATATCTTTGGTGTTCGCATTTATGGCACTTTATGAAACTAAAATCCCGAAGGCTATATTCAATATTATCCCATATCTTTTTTATGCCATAAGCACGCTTATTTTATGGGTTTCATGGCATTTCAATAGAAATAGATTTATATTTCTAATTATTCCGTTATTATTGATACATGTCGGATTTTTGTATTTAAGTGCAAAAAAAGCCACCGACCTGTTTTTTTATGTCTCAATGCTCTATCCGTTGCATCTTCTCATATTTTTATCTCTGAGAGAGAGGGGACTCTTCTCTATTTGGGGTATTTTAAAGATACTATTTTTTATATTAGAAATAGGGGTTATCTCATATTTTATTGTTTACCCAAATGGTGATTTAATCGCAATTTTAAAGATAAAACTTTTTACAATATCGTTCTATCCGCTACAAGATTTATCCGTGGCAATTGCAATTTTTGTACTCTTTATCATTGCTATTTTGGTAATGTACAACAAGTATTTACTCTACAATAGCTCTTTTTTCATAATTGTAGTAACTTTTTATATGGGATTTTATTTTATAAAAACCCCGCATGCCAATGAACTTTCACTGCTGGCAATAAGTATGATAATATTTATTTTGCTAATCAGAGAGTCTTACCGCTTAGCTTTTTATGATGAGCTTACGACCCTGCCGGGAAGAAGAGCTTTGGTCGAAGATATGGCAAAGCTAGGTATGAAATATTCGCTTGCGATGATTGACATAGACCACTTTAAAAAGTTTAATGACACATACGGGCATGATACCGGCGATGAAGTTTTAAAAATGGTTGCTTCTAAGTTGGCGGCCGTCGGCGGAGGCGGAAAGGCTTATAGGTATGGCGGAGAGGAGTTTGTGCTTCTTTTTCCATCAAAAGATGTAAATGAATCCTACACACATACTGATATTTTAAGAAACGCAATTGCAAAGAGCCCATTTAGTGTTAGAAACAAGAAGAGTTCCAAAACAATATATATAAATATTTCATCCGGAGTCGTGCAAAGAAACTCTAAAGACAGAGATCCGTTTGCGGTAATGAAAAGAGCCGATAATGCTCTTTATAAAGCCAAAAAGGCCGGAAGAAACCAAGTAGTAAAAGCATAAAAGGCAGGTAGTATTAAAATGGAAGCACACGATAGATTTTACAAAATAGACAAAGATTTTAGAAACCCATATGCAAGGGATAGAGACAGAATTATTCACTCAGGTAGTTTTAGAAAATTGGAGTATAAAACGCAGGTATTTTTAAATCAAGAGGGTGATTTTTTTCGCACAAGACTTACGCACTCCATAGAAGTTTCTCAAATTGCCCGTTCCATCACATCTCATTTGGGTCTAAGCGAATCTTTGGCAGAAGCAATTGCTCTTGCGCATGATTTGGGGCACACACCGTTTGGGCATATTGGCGGAGATACGCTTGACGAATGCCTAAAACATGATGGTTTTATAAATGGATTTGATCATAACTTTCAAAGTTTCAGGGTTGTGTCATCGCTGGAGAAGCGTTACAATGGTTTTAGTGGACTTAACCTTACATTTGGAACATTAGAGGGGATACTTAAGCACTCTTATCCGTACAAAAAAAGTTTTCTGCCTTCCATAATTGATGAGCAGTTTAATCTTGAGACTCATCCGAGCATAGAAGCTATGGTGGTTGATAGAGCAGATGAAATAGCATATATAACGCATGATATAGATGACGGCGTAAATTCTGGATTGATAAGTTTTGATGATTTAAGAGAGAGTGCGTTAATAAAAGAGATTTTAAAAAAGGTTAAAGATGAGGGTGTGTCGGAGGAAGAGGATGAGATGTTTAGATATCGTTTTGTCTCACATCTGATTAATCATCTTGTTTATTCGCTTATAGAGTACTCAAAAGATAAGGTTGATAATAGTAAGATTTGTACAGCCACACTTCATAGCAAAAGCGAATTGCCAATCGGCTTTGAGCCAAAGCTGGAGTCTGAAATTAAAAAGCTTAAAAAGCTTCTTTTTACAAAACTTTATCAGCATAAAGATATTATGACCAAGATGTTTGCAGGCAAGCAGGCGATTAAAGGGCTTTACAGCGGGTTAAGCGAAGAACCAAAAATGCTTCCAAAATTTTATTTCAAACAATTAGAGACAAAAAACAGACATAGAGTGATAGCTGACTATATAGCTTCGATGAGTGATAGACACGCTTTGTCGTTTTATAATGAGATGTACGGAAGAGTATAGCTACTAAGATGAAAATCTGGTTATTTTAGTGGGTGTAAAAGTTAGAATGGTTTTTTAGGGATTGGAATTATTTTGTAAATAGATAAAAAACATAGCCCGAAGGCTTATGTTCTATAGGCGTGATTCGTAGCGTCTCATCATATAAAGACGTTTAAGCATTTTCTTACGAGATGCTATTAAGAACTTCTTACGCTTGTCGGTTTTCGTTTCATGGAAACGGCGAGCACGAGCTTCTGTAACGATTAAGTTACGGTCAGTCTGCTTTTTAAAACGACGGTAAGATGCATCAAAATTGTCATCACTTCGTAGTACTATACCAGGCATATCACATCACCCACTTTCTTCAAAATTTGAACCAGAATTGTAGCACAAATATCTTCATATAACATTTTATTAGATAAATTTGTAAAATTATTTCTAAAATTGATACAAATCAAGGAGTATTGTTCTTAAATCGGATAAAATTACTCCGATTTAAAATTTAGAGCGTAATGCGTTCTTACCAAAGGAAACAAAATGAAAAAAATCATTTTAGCAGTTGTACTAATGTTGGGTGTCCTCCAAGCAGATGGTATTGTATATTACGATACTCAAGATACGAATACTCCGATTGATAAACCGAATCATCCGAGTACAGATATCTATTAATATCTAAAAATTTTATTTCTCCTTCTAAAATAGGTCTTACCGTGACCTATTTTAGTGACCTGCATGTAACTTCTTAAAAACTCTCTTTAACTAACATTTTTGTATAATTCCCGTATGATTACCCAAGATTCCATAGAAGCCCTAAAGGCGCGCCTTGATATTGTTGATGTTGTAGGTTCATATCTTGAGCTCAGAAAAGCCGGTGCAAACTATAAGGCTCCATGCCCTTTTCACGATGAAAAAAGTGCTTCATTTGTTGTAAGTCCATCAAAGCAGATATATCACTGTTTTGGCTGCGGTGCCGGCGGAGACAGTATCAAGTTTACTATGGAGTATGAAAAATTAAACTATCCGGAAGCTTTAGAAAAACTTGCTTCATCATATAACTTCTCTCTCGCGTATAGTGACAGTAAAAACTCTAAACCTCGCTCCGGATTTATGGAAAAAATCAATGAGTGGTACCATTACCTGCTTACAAAAAATCCACAAGCGCTCTCTTATTTGAAGGAACGCGGCATCTACGAGAGCAGTGTTGAGAAGTTTGGCATAGGTTATGCACCGGACTCAAACACAACAATAAATTATATAAAATCTCAACTTTTTAATATGAATGAAGCAGTAGAGATGGGAGTTATAGGAAGTGAGGGCGGAAGAAGCTTTGCTAGATTTATAGAGCGCATAACATTTCCAATCCACTCTGCTAATGGAAGTATCATAGGTTTTGGCGGTAGAACTATAACCGGACATCAGGCAAAATATATAAACTCTCCGGAGACCCCTTTTTTTAACAAATCAAGACTTTTATACGCATATCATCACGCAAAACAGAGTGTTCACAAAACAAAAGAGATTGTTATAACAGAGGGTTATCTTGATGTTATTATGCTTCATCAAGCCGGTTTTACAAACGCCGTTGCAACACTTGGAACCGCCCTTACTCCTGAACATCTGCCGCTTTTGCGAAAAGGGGAACCAAAAGTTATAATGGCTTATGACGGGGATAAAGCAGGGCGCTCAGCCGCGTTAAAAGCATCAAGACTTTTAAGTGCCGGCGGATTTAGCGGAGGTGTTGTTATATTTTTGGATGGTATGGATCCGGCAGATATGGTAAAAAATGGCGCTGTCGAAGAGCTTTCAAATATGTTTAGAAAGCCTCAGCCTTTTATAGAGTTTGTTTTAGATGAAATTTTATCGCTATATAATCTCTCTGATCCAAAAGCAAGAGAAGTTTGTATGCAAGATGCAATTGGTTATCTAAAAACGCTCTCTCCAATGCTCCAAGAGGAGTACAAGTCATATCTAGCTTCAAGATTAGGGCTAAGTCCGTCATTTGTCAAACTAACTAACCAAACTAACACTAACACTAACAATAATAAGCCGCTTATTGATAGCAGCCGTCACAAAGATATGTGGGAGCTTAGTCTTATTAAAACTGTTTTGGAACATCCGGAGTTTATAGACCAGATACTTGATGTTTTAGACCCATCGCTTTTGCAGTTTCACTCGGTTGAGTTTGTTTTGGCACTCAGAGGAGAATTTCACCATCCGCAACTTATGGCAATATCAGTAGATGATCAGATAAAGCCGCTTAAAAATGAGGAGGCGCTAAAGGCTGAGCTTATTGCATTTTTGACAAAACATTATGAGAGAGAGTATAAAAAGGTAAATTTACAAACAGAAATCTCTTTTGAAGAAAAAGCTTTCTACATCCGTAAATTTAGAGGGAAAATTTCGCAGCTAAAACGCGGTGAACTCGTAGCCTTTAAGAGCTAGGCTTAGAGTCCTCTTTTGGCTTGCGAGCTTTTATAGGTATTTTTCTTCCGACATTTTTTGGTGCTTCGTAAGCTTCTTTTTTAGTGCCGTCATGACGGTGATTTCTCTCTCCGCTTTTGCCTGAAAATTTTGCTTTTCCGTTTTCATCTTTACCTAAAAATTTATTTGGTTTTTTGTCATACTTTGGTTTCTCAAAAGGCTTGCGCTCAGAGCTTTCTCCATCTCTTTTAGGTCTGTCGTAACTAGACTTTTCAAAAGGTTTTTTGTCGTACTTCGGTTTCTCGAAAGGCTTGCGCTCGGAATTCTCGCCCTCTCGCTTCGGTCTGTCATACTTAGGCTTCTCAAAAGGTTTTTTATCATACTTCGGTTTTTCAAAAGGCTTGCGTTCAGAACTCTCGCCCTCTCGCTTCGGTCTGTCATATTTTGGCTTCTCGAAAGGTTTTTTATCGTACTTTGGTTTGTCGCTAGAGTCCGCATTAAACGCATACTCTCTTTTTGGTGCCGGTTTTGGAGCTATTCTCATCTTCTCTTGCTCCTCATATTCAAAACCAACAACAATTTCCTGTTTAATAACCCTCCCGAGAAGAGTTTCTATCGGGTAGAGATGCTTTTGTTCGCTTATATCTAGCAAAACAATAGCACTGTCAGTTGTTTTAGCCAATCTTGACATGTAAGTAACCGCATCTGAGGGCAAATCGTAGCTAATGAGGAGTTCACATTTTAATTCTGGCGAATTTGCCAACTCTTCATCATCTAAAATGGTAACATTGTCAGCCGTTATAGCCTCTTTTATAAGTTCAATATTATTTGTCACGGCTACAACTGTTTTTAAGACGCTGTTTTGAGCTATCAATTGGGTAAGTAGCGAAAGTTTTTTATCATTAGGACACGGATGAACACGGTGTTTATTGTGTTTTATGGAAATTTGATTGTTTGACATAGGGAGTCCTAAGAGGGTATTTAAATATTTAGTAAACATTATATCTCACATTAGCATAAATTATGCTATTATGTATTAATATTAAATTCAGGATTATAATGTCATTTACAACACTAGGTTTATCAGCTCCTATATTAAAAGCTATTCAAGATCAGGGCTATAGTGAGCCTACTCCGATTCAAAAACAAGCGATTCCCGTGATACTTAGTAGATGTGATATTTTAGCAGGTGCTCAAACGGGAACAGGCAAAACAGCAGGTTTTACTCTACCGCTTCTTCAGCTTTTAAGTACAACAAAACCGACAAAACCAAAACAGAGTGTAAGAGCGCTGATTTTGACACCCACAAGAGAATTGGCTGCCCAAGTCGGAGAGAGTGTAGAGGTTTATGGAAAATATCTCTCATTTAAATCTGCAATAATTTTTGGTGGAGTCAAAATAAATCCGCAGCTTACACAACTCCGTAAGGGCGTTGATATTGTCATTGCGACACCGGGAAGGCTTTTGGACCATATCTCACAAAAAAGCATAGATTTAAAAGATGTTGAATTTTTAATACTCGATGAAGCGGACAGAATGCTGGATATGGGTTTTATAAACGATATTAAAAAAATATTGGCAATTCTTCCAAAGCAGAAACAGACACTGCTTTTTTCAGCTACATACTCAGATGAGATTAAAAAACTCTCAGACAAGCTGCTAAACTCTCCGGTTTTAATAGAAGTTGCACGCCCAAATAGAGCTTCAGAGAGCGTAAAACAGGCAGTATATCCGGTTGATCAGGTTCGCAAACGGGAGCTTTTGGTGCACTTGATAAACGAAGGCAAATGGCAACAAGTATTGGTTTTCACAAGAACAAAACATGGAGCAAATCGTCTTACGGGTCAGCTTGAAAAAGATGGAATAACTGCCGTTGCCATACATGGAAACAAGAGCCAAAATGCGAGAACAAAAGCATTAGCGGACTTTAAAAACGGCGAAGTAAGAGTATTGGTTGCAACAGATATTGCAGCCAGAGGGATAGACATAGACCAGCTTCCGCATGTAATAAATTATGAGCTTCCGAATGTGCCTGAGGATTATGTCCATAGAATTGGGCGAACAGGGCGTGCCGGCAGCGAGGGCGAAGCAATATCACTTGTTTGTATAGATGAGCATGAGTATCTTGCAAACATAGAGAAGTTGATAAAAAATGATATCCCGAAGGTATGGCTAAAAGATTTTAAACCGGACCCGACTATAAAAGCGGAGCCTATAAATCAGGGTGGAAACAGAGGTCAAAAAGGTCAAAGACCTTCTAACAAATCAGGCGGCGGCAAAGCAGGAAATGCTAAATCGTCCCAAAGCTCATCAAGAGGCTCTTCTGGCGGAAGAAGAAATAAGTAGTGTATAATTCTACAATTTAAATTATCAATTTTATAAGGAAGAAGATGAAAGCAATCGCACTATTTAGCGGTGGATTAGACTCAACTTTAGCAATGAAGCTTATAATCGACCAAGGCATAGAAGTTTTGGCGGTAAATATTAACACAGGTTTTGGAAGCACTAAAGACAGACTTGAGCATATGCAGAGTATGTGCTCTCAAGTTGGGGCCCAGCTGAAAATTATAGATATAGAGAGTGAATTCTTACAAGATGTGCTCTTTGACCCAAAACATGGATATGGTAAAAATTTCAATCCATGTATTGATTGCCATGCAAAAATGTTTTCCGTAGCAAAAAGAGTTATGGAGGCGGAAGGTGCTTCGTTTTTGGTAAGCGGCGAGGTTTTAGGACAACGCCCAATGAGCCAAAACAAAGATGCTATGCAGACTGTTTTAAATGAGAGCAACTGTAACGGACTGCTTCTTCGCCCACTCTCGGCAAAGGCGTTAGAGCCAACAATTGCGGAGATAAATGGCTGGGTTGATAGAGAGAAGCTCGAGGCGATTGTCGGAAGAAGCCGCGACAGACAGTTAGAGCTTGTTAAAGAGATAGGTTTGGAAAATTTTGAAAGCCCAGGAGGCGGTTGTCTTTTAACTGATGAGAATTTTGCCAAAAAGATGTTTGACTTTATTAAGTATGATACATTTGAAGTTAAAGATATTCCTTTAATGAAGTTTGGTCGTCATCTGCGCTTAAGTGACGGCGCAAAGCTTGTCGTCGGAAGAAATCAGGAAGAGAATAAGCACCTTCAAAATATAAACAGCGATAAATATTATCATGTTAAAGCAATCGGCTTACCCGGTCCACATTCAATGCTGAGCAAGAGTGCAACAACGGCAGACAAAGAGTTGGCGGCGAAAATAATTCTCACATATTGTAAAAGCGATAAGGATGCGAGTTATACTTTAACTTATGACAAAGAGGAGCTTCAAGCTACACCTTTTGCTTCAAGAGATGAGATAAAACCTTATACAATAATGTAACAATTTTTATTTTCATTTTTTTTGGATATACTTTTTGAAACTTTAAAACTCGGAGTAGATTATGGCCGGCATACATTTTGGATTTGATAATTTCAGACAACTTTTAGATTTAAGTATAGGTTTGGCACAGAGACTTGATGAGAATCGTGCCGAGAGTTTTACTTTACTGTATTGTGATTTTTCTACAGTTAAGCAATCAGTTATAGACAGTTCGTTGGAACAAATTCTTAGAAATTCAGACTCAATTGTCAGTAATGAATCTGATTATTTTTTTGTTCTTCCATATACCGATAAATATGGTGCAAATATTGTAAAAAATATGTTTGTAGAGTTTTTTGCCAAAGATTTAAACTCATTTATGGTTAGCTATCCGGTTGATGGAGAGAAATCTGCAGTTCTTATCTCAGAGCTAAGAGACATCGTTGGCGCAACATATAAAAATGATTTGAGATGCCTAGATAGTTTTAATCCCTATTAAACTTATAATCTTTGGATTTTTTATAAAACTCTATCGCATCGGATATTTTCTGCTCTTTATACACCTTCTTATCACACACTAACCTGCATGTAACTTTGACATTTTTAGAAGCTTGAAGGTTAGCTTCACTTTTTTTCGTCTCATAAGCCGACATATCAAACGGAACTTGCGCAATTAATAACAATGGGAATAATAAAAATAGTAATCTAATCATAAGCACTATATCGGTAGCTTTTGAATAAGTTTAATAGTGGAATAATTTATGCTACTAATTCTGAAATCTTTGTAAAAAAGTATATAAGGAGCAGGTAGTGGTTTTATTAAATATGAAAAACAGCAAAACTTCATCTTCATCTTCGCCATTGAGCTTGTCAACTCCTAAGGATAAGCCGGTTATCTCATTTTCAGACCTCTTAAAGGGTGTGAGTGATAAAAAAGATGCAAAGCTTATCCAAAATGGCTCTTCAACTTTAGCACTTGAGGGTAAAGAAAAAAGTGTTATAACTACAAAAACCGCCTCTTCAAAGAAAGATTCACCCATTTTGCTTTTAGCAAATGAAGAAAATTTAACTCCCAACAAAACCGGGGAACCATTAGAATTAAATCCAAAACTTACCGCTGCTTTAACAAAAGTGGAGATAAAAGCGTTGGTGGCTGAAGCAAAAAATTATCTAAAAGAAAAAATTCAAGATAGCGATGGTTACAAAAAATCAGAGATAAAAGAGCTTCCAAATACTCTTAAGGCTCTTGTTGAGGTTGCTAAAAAATTCGATATCGATATAAACAAAATAAGCTTTGAAGAAGTAAAAGCACATGCCGAAGTTAAGGTGCAAACTCTAAAAGCAGAGAAGCAAGAAGAGATTAAAGTAACAACGCCAAAAGAAGCAGTTCAAGATAAAAAAGCATCTTTAGAAAAAGATGTGCGATTAGAAGCACCAAAAGAAGCAGTTCAAGATAAAAAAGTATCTTTAGAAAAAGAGTTAAAAACAGAAGCGCCAAAAGAGATAGTTCAAGATAAAAAACCTAAAATAGCAGAAACAGAAGAGAAGCAAAAAAATATAACACTAAGCAATGCATTGGTTTCCAATGTAGAAAAAAGTGAGATTAAAAATAATGAAAAATTTACAGAAGTTCAAAAAGAGATAAAATCAACACCTCTCTTTAAAGCACAGAGTGTAATTGAACATACTACTACAGAGCAGATAGTTCAGGCAAAAGCGAACGGCAGCTCTTTTAAGGCAGATCAAAAAACATCTAAAGAGAGAGCAGATGAGACGCTGAAATTGCTACTTCGCGGTGAAAAACCGTCTGTAAATAATTCTGCCCTAACTGCTGACTTTTCAGTTGCTACTGCCAGCGTCATTGCGCCGACAGCTACTACTGAGGGCGCAAAAACTCTGGAACATCTTCTGCAAGGCGACTCTCCATCAATCGAGCAAAGCACATCATCAAATAAAATGGAACTATTAACAACTCATAATAGTGATAGTTTTGAAGTTAAATTAAATGAAGCAAAACAGATGATTAAGTATTTGTCGGCTGATGTTAAAAGTGCTATAGAAGATTACAGATCACCTTTTACTAGAGTGAAAGTACAACTAAACCCACAAAATTTGGGTGAAATTGATTTAACAATTGTTCAAAGAGGTAAAAATCTACATGTTAATATTAGTTCAAACAATACGGCTATAAATACATTGTCGATGAATGTAAATGAACTAAAAGTTCAGTTAAGCAACAGTGGAATAAATAATGCTACATTAAATTTTAGTAACGGTTCACAAAGTGGTGATGCGAATGCAGGTGGGCAACATCAGCAAAAACAAAATGAGCAAAGAGCTCATGCTGAGTATAACTATTTTGAAAATGAAGAGAAAAGTGAAGAGATTTTAAGCTCTTTAGAGATTATAGTTCCAAGATATACATAAATAAAAAATCTGCCTAGAATGAGGCAAGCTTCAGTGCCCAAGCGGCTAGCGAAGATGGCGGAATTACTTCCGGCATCGTTTAAAACAAATGGAGGGTCTCCTTCATTTTACTAGGTGCCCCTTGAGGGTATGAAATAAATTAAAGGAAAAGTTATGGCAATCACATCAACAGGCTTAAATGCCGCGACATCAGCTGAGTATGTTGCTCCAAGCACAGCTAAAGATAACACAGTTTTAGATAAAGATGATTTTATGACTCTTTTGCTGGTTGAGCTTCAGCATCAAGATCCGACTGAACCGATGGACAGTGAAAAGATTTTGAGCCAAACTTCACAGTTGGCAACTCTAGAAGCTAGTGAAAATACAAATAAAGCACTTTCCGATTTGGCTGCATCATTGGGCATGTCTCAACAGTTTAGCACTATATCCGCAATCGGAAAAACTGCCGATATCGGCAGCAACGCGGTTGTGTTTGAAGAGGGTTCTGCAACTACATTTGAGATGTATTTTCCAGATGATGTTCAGCAGGGAAATATAGAAATAACAGATGTGAATGGAAATGTATTAAAAACGCTGGATGTCGGAACCAATCCAAAAGGTGTGTATAAATTTACATGGGATGGAACAGATTCCGGTGGTAACACTCTTGATAGTGGAATTTACTATGCATCCGCTTCTTATACAAACCCTAGCGGTACTTCTCTAAAGAGCAGAGTCGGTGCTTATCCGATTGAATCTGTTAGATTTGAAAATAATGAAACGCTGGTTAAAGTCGGTTCAAGTTATGTGCCTCTTTCAAAAATAGTTGAAGTTTATTAAACAATTAATTTAAGAAGGAGGTGCTATTATGATGACTCAAGCCTTTTATACCGGAATAAACGGAATCAAAACACATCAGTATGGTATTGATGTAATTTCCGATAACTTAGCAAATACAAGCACTATCGGATTTCGCGGATATACGACAGAATTTTCATCTATGTTTGAAAATGCATTGGTTACTTCGGCAGGTTTATCAAGCGTAGATAGCACCATCGGTGTCGGTACGCAACTAAAAAGTGTTTATATGGATGAAAACAGGGGTGTTTTTCAATTAAGTGATAGAAGTACGGATTTGGCTATTTTAGGTGATGGCTGGTTTGGTATACAGGGCGGAGATAAGCCTATGTATACCCGTGATGGAAGTTTTGTATTTGATAAAAATAGAGATTTAGTGACAAATGACGGTTATTATGTTTTAGGAACAATGGGCACTAACATTAGTGATGGAGTATTAACGGAACAGCTCTCAGAGGTTTCACTTGGTGAAGCAAATGCTCAAGAAAAACTTCGTTTTCCGGAAACTCTGCTTTTCCCTGCTCAGCCGACAACAGAGGTAAATTTTTACGGAAATTTAGGTGTTGAGGATGAAGTAAAAGTTATAAGCTCTGGGATTGTTGATTCACAAGATAATAAAAATAATTTAAGACTTGAATTTAGAAAAAGTGTTCCTCAAGTTTCTCCAGGAACACAATGGGATATAAGTGCTACTGTTCAAAATTTGGATGGCACAGAAATTTACTCTTCAACCAGCGGAGTGGTAAGTTTTGATGAAGCAGGAGCTTTGATTTCAACAACTATCTCGTCAATAGATAATAACGGTACCAATGTGGCAATAAATTTAGGAAGTGAATATGATGGCATTATCTCAATGGGTAACCCGTTTAGTGGTTCAAGTTCGGCAAATGGTCTGGATGCCGGAGACCTTCTTGGATATGATATAAATAAAAACGGAGAAGTAATTGCTACTTTTTCTAACGGTATGCAGAGCGCGGTAGGCACGGTTGCCGTATATCATTTTCAAAATGACAGAGGACTTGAGCGTGTAAACGGAGCCAGATTTACAGAATCTGCAAATAGCGGCAAACCACTATTTTTTCAAGACGAAAACGGAAAAAATATTATCGGAACGGATATAACAAACTTCAAGCTTGAAGGCTCAAATGTGAGAATGGAGGTTGGATTGACCGATATAATTATAATGCAAAGAGCATTCGATGCTAACTCAAAGTGCATAAAAACAGCGGATGAAATGTTGCAAAAAGCATTAAGCATGCATAAATAAATTGTTTAAGTTGGAACACTTAATGCTATTTATCTTTACTAATTAAAAATATTTTATCTCGAAAGAGGTAAGTTCAGTGCCTCAGTGGCTGGTGTAACTAAACGAGCGCTTTGCTTCGTTTTGTGTTTAAATTTATTATAAGGATTTAACATGTTAAAATCACTTTTTGCCGGCGTGTCCGGACTGCAGTCGCACCAAGTTGCGATGGATGTGGAATCAAACAATATTGCAAATGTTAATACAGTAGGTTTTAAGTACTCTCGTGCCAACTTTTCAGATCTTCTTGCTCAAACAAGAGCGATAGCAACAGCTCCTCAGGGAGAACTTGGCGGTAAAAACCCTGTTCAAGTAGGTCTTGGTGCTACTGTAAGCTCGATGACTCGTATATTTTCTCAAGGTTCAGTTCAAAATTCAGACAAAAATACGGATGTTGCTATTCAGGGTGATGGATTTTTCATCATCTCTCCGGATGGCGGAAATACCTATAAATACACTCGTGCAGGGGATTTTAAATTTGATGCCGGCGGAAACTTTGTTGATAATAACGGCTTTATTGTACAAGGCTGGCTTAGAGATTCGGCAACCGGTTATGTTGATGCAACAGCACCTATTACAAATATAAATATACCTCCGGGACTAACAACTCCTGCGAGTGCAACACAGAATGTTACTATCAAAGCAAACTTAAATTCAGGTCCATTAATTGAGACTTTTTCGCCTGAGTATGAGGTTCCGGCTGGAACTCCGCCGGCACTTCCGATACCTCCTGCATTGGATGAAAACGGAAATCCGATTGAGTCCGGTAATATGGGTGTTATGTTTAATGAAACCG
>MIBZ01000060.1:84201-98992 GCA_001829675.1 Sulfurimonas sp. RIFCSPLOWO2_12_36_12
AGCCGATCAAGGTATCTGGGCATCATTTTTAAGCTCAACAACTACGGCTCCGGCTGCAGTTTCTGGCGGTGCAGCCGAGTTAGATTTAACATTTGAGTTAGACGATGGTACGACAAAACAGATTACAACAAGCGGTGCCCTTGCGACAAACACGGCTGATCAAAATGGTGCAAGATTTGTTTCAGCTATTAATGCACAAACATCAGTAACAGGAATAAGTGCTTCATACGATACGATAACGGATAGTCTTACTTTTGTAAACAGTAATTCTAATCCAAATGCTTCACATAACATTAGATTAACCACAGTCGGTGCGGGAGATGGCAGTGGTTTTGCTGCGACAACGGTAACGACTGCTTGGAGATACCAATACGACCCAACGGCTGCTACTAAAGTAGCAGGCAGTGATAAAACATTTACCACTATTGCTGACCTTCGTGAAGCTTTGGAAAACCAAGCGAATGCTGATGGCGGCGGTGCAACGAGTAATGTTGAGATTAGCGTAAACAGCGCAGGTAAATTTGAGCTAAAAAATCCAGGCGGAAGCGCTAATGATTATAATATAAATCTATCAATTACCGGAATGAGTGCTGCTAGTATCCCTGGCGGAGGTATAACAGAAAATACTAAATTTACAAGAAATATGGAAGCGCTTAACTCAACTCTTCCAACCGGCAGTACGGCAACAGCATTTTCACAAAGTTTTAATGCCGCAACACACTCCGCAAGTATTGATATTTTTGATTCACTCGGTTCTAAACATACACTAAGAACTGAATTTAGAAAGGTTGCAGTTGACACATTGACCGGAAGTACTTGGAATATGAAATTGAGTGTTCCGGAACCTGCTACAATAGATACGGTAATACCGTATAATGAGAAAACAGGTTTTGTAAGATTTAACAATGACGGTTCATTGGCGACTTATAACCCGCCGAATGTTTCATTTACCGCAAATAACGGTTCAGCACCGAATCAACAAGTTTCAATTGAGCTTGGTACCGCAAACGGTTTTGACGGTATGACAAGTTTTGATGCGGCATCGGCTACATCTGGTATTAGTCAAGACGGTTTCACGGGCGGGGATTTGGTTGGTATCAGAATTGACCAAAGCGGCACGCTAATCGGTTCATTCAGCAATGGAAGAAGTTTTGGTTTGGCGCAAATCGGTATGGCAAAATTTACAAACAATGAGGGTCTTACAACAGAGGGCGGAAATGTTTATGTGCAGACTGCCAACTCAGGAAACCCTATCATCGGAACTGCTGCAACGGCGGGTCGCGGATTTATGCAATCAGCTGCTCTGGAAGCATCAAATGTTGACCTTTCGCTCGCATTGACGCAGTTGATTATTATACAAAGAGGTTATCAAGCAAACGGTAAAACCATTACAACTTCTGATCAGCTTCTTCAAACTCTAATCGGATTGAAACAATAGGGTTTTAATTCAATTTTGATATAATTCTTTTGCTTTTAAAAAGCAAGCTTTTCTAAAAAAACTTCGTTTTATCGCCATAGTGGCGTGAGCGTAGCCAAGCGGACTTGTTCGTTTGGCATTTTTAAATTTAATAAAAATGAAGGAATTATAATGCGATTCTCTGCTCCCTTAAAATCAAACTCAAAAAAAATTATGCTTCTAGGCTCCGGTGAACTTGGAAAAGAGGTAGCTATTGAAGCTCAAAGACTAGGTCTTGAAGTCATCGCGGTAGATAGATACCAAAATGCTCCCGCTCATCATGTGGCTCATCGAAGTTATGTTGTAAATATGCAAGATAAAGACGCACTGCTAGAGATTATTTATCGTGAAAAACCTGATTATATACTCCCTGAAATTGAAGCCATAAGCATTGACGCTCTTTTTGCGGCAGAAGACAAGGGTTACAATGTTATACCAAATGCTAACGCTGTTAGTAAAACTATGAACAGAAAAAATATTCGTACTTTTGCAGCAGAAGTTTTGGGACTTAAAACAGGCAAATATGAGTTTGTTACTACGCAAGACGGACTCAAAGAAGCGGCTGAACGCATGGGCTTTCCTTGTGTTATAAAACCTGTTATGAGCTCTTCTGGGCATGGTCAAAGCGTAGCAAAAAGTGCAGATGATATTAGCGCTTCTTGGGAGATGGCAAAAGAGGCAAGAGGCGATGCAAGCGAGCTGATAGTTGAAGCTTTCATTGATTTTGATTATGAGATAACTATGCTCACCGCTAGAAACGGCAAAGAGACGGTCTTTTGTGAGCCGATAGGGCATGAGCAGAGAGACGGGGATTATGTCTTCTCATGGCAGCCTATGCAAATGAGCGAAGTTGCAAAAGAGCGCTCACAAGAGATGGCTAAAAAAATTACGGATGGTCTTGGCGGACGCGGTCTTTTTGGTGTTGAGCTTTTTGTAAAAGGCGATGAGGTCTATTTTTCTGAAGTTTCTCCTCGTCCGCATGATACCGGAATGGTTACGCTCATCACTCAGTCTCAAAGCGAATTTGCTCTTCACTTGCGTGCTGTTCTTGGTCTTCCGTTAGGATTTACATTTTACGGCTCCGGTGCCAGTGCGGCATTTAAATCAGAGGTTCATAACAATGCTCCTGTTCTTAGTGTCGATGAGGGCTTATTTAGCAACAACAGCTTTGTTAGAATTTTCTCAAAGCCTGAAACTCATAAAGGCAGAAGACTTGCGGTTGCGCTTGTTTTTGATGAGGTTGAAAAAGCATTAGAAAAATCAAGAGAGCTGATTACAAAAATTCAGGATAGTTAAGTTGAAAATTGTCATTCTTGATGCTCTGACTTTTGGCGAAACTATTCTAAGCGGATTTTTTAAACTTGGGGATGTTGATATTTTTCAGACAACTTCACAAGAGCAGACGCAAGATAGAATAGCTCATGCTGATGTTATAGTAACTAACAAAGTTGTTATAACTGAGGCTCACATCTCAAGTTCTCCAGCACTTAAACTTATCTGCGTTGCAGCGACCGGTATGAACAATGTTGACTTGGAAGCTGCAAAAAAGATGGGTGTCGAGGTAAAAAATGTCTCAGGGTATTCGACCGACTCTGTTATCCAGCATACATTTTCCATGCTATTTTATCTTATGGGACACTCCAGATATTATGACGAGTATGTAAAAAACGGCTCATACTCAAAAAGTAAAATATTTACAGATGTTTCACATCCATTTTTTGAGATAAAAGGTAAAAGATGGGGAATAATAGGTTTGGGAACAATCGGGCGAGGTGTTGCGAGTATTGCAACGGCATTCGGAGCAGAGGTTTGTTACTACTCAACCAGCGGTAAAAACTCTACCAAAGATTATCTAAATGTAGAACTTGAGCAACTTCTAAAAACATCCCATATTATCTCCATTCATGCCCCGTTAAATGAGAAAACCCTTAACCTTTTAGATTATGAACAGCTGTTAACTTGCAGAGATGGAGCCGTTGTTTTAAACCTTGGGCGTGGCGGTATCGTTAATGAAGATGCCATAGCGCGCATAGTTGATGAGAAAAATATCTACTTTGGTTTAGATGTACTAAAAAAGGAGCCGATGGAACAAAATCATCCGCTCCTAAATGTAAAAAATAGAGATAACCTTTACATAACTCCTCATATCGCATGGGCAAGTGTCGAAGCGAGAGAGAGATTAATTGAGAGTGTTGTGCAAAATATAAAATCTTTTATTATGAAGCAGACAACATCGCAGAATTAATACTTTTTTTATCAGCTTTCTTGGCAGCGACAATTTTCCCATTTAGCTCTGAGATTGCATTTATTGCGGCTCTTGCAAACGACATGTCAAAATCAAACGCGCTCATATTTGCTTCTAGCGGAAATATACTTGCCATCATATTGAACTATTTTTTAGGCTATCTTCTTTATGAAAAAACAAAAACAAAACTTTTCTCCTCAAAGAGCGGAACAAAAGCATATAACTACGGACATAAATATGGATATTATGCACTTTTGCTCTCGTGGCTGCCGATTATCGGTGACCCTCTGACGCTAGTTGCCGGAGCTGTTAGGCTTAGGTTTGTCTGGTTTGTTTTAATAGCAGGCAGTTTAAGGGCATTAAGATACTACTTTTTAACTCTTGTGGTATAATTTAGTACATTTTAGCCATTGGTCGTGTAATGAGATTTATTTTAATTTTTTTGTCGTTATTTGTCTCTTTATATGCTGGGGAGAAGCCATTGGAGAAGGTTTCACTTCAACTTCAGTGGCTAGACCAGTTTCAATTTGCCGGATACTATATGGCAAAAGAGAAGGGGTTTTTTGCTCAAGCCGGTTTTGATGTAGATATAAAAAAATTCGGCTATGAAACGGATGTGATTGGCGATGTATCAAGCGGAAAAACTACTTATGGCATAGGTCGTTCAAGCCTGATATGGTACTACTCCAAGGGCAGGGAAATATCTCTCTTAAGCGCAACATTTCAAATCTCGCCTCTTACTATGATTGCGCTTGAATCTTCAAACATAAATGATATAAAAGATTTTATGGGTAAAACAGTAATGACAACAGAAGATGTGGTTGAGACGGCATCTATTTATGCAATGATAAGATCTGCTAAAGTGGATGAAAAAAGTATTAAATATAAAAAACATACTTTTGATATTGAAGAATTAATTGACAAAAGAGTAGATTTGTATGCCGGTTATGTTTCAAATGAACCGTTTTTTTTAAGAAAAAAAGGAGTGCCGTATAAGCTTTTTTCACCCAGAGAGAAGGGTTTTGACTTTTACGACGATATACTTTTTACCTCGCAAGAAGAGGTACGCAAAAATCCCCAAAGAGTAAACAGTTTTAAAAATGCATCCATAAAGGGCTGGGAGTATGCTTTTGAAAATATAGAAGAGACGGTAGAGATAATACATAAAAAATATAACCCAACCAATAAGACAAAAGATGCTCTGATGTTTGAAGCAATTGAGCTGAAAAAACTAGCTTATTTAGATGGTGTGCCTTTTGGAACTATTAAAAAAGATAAGATTGATAGAATTTTAGACATATATAGAGTTATGGGTTTGGTAGATAGCAATGTTGATTTTCAAAAGCTGATATTTAGCACAAAAGAGAGCTTTTTAAGCAAGGAAGAGGAGGCGTATTTAAAACAAAAGAGAGAGATAAATGTATGTATTATCTCATCCATGCTGCCGCTAAGCGGTGTAGAACATGGCAAGTTTGTAGGAATAGCCTCAGATATTTTAAATTTAACAAAAGAGAGCATCAACACTTCATATAAATATATTTATACGGACAGCTGGGAAGAGTCTTTGCAAAACATCAAAGATAAAAAGTGTGATATCTTACCGGTAACGCTATCTGCATCAAATGAAAAAGAGCTTAAATATACCACGCCGTATCACTATGAACCGCTGGTTGTAGTTACAAAAAGATCACAAAATTACATAATAGATATTGATAGTATTTTGGATAAAGAGTTTGCGATTGTTGCAAGAAGCCCTCTTATAGAAAATCTTAAAAACAGATATCCAAATATAAAATTAAACTATGTCTCCTCGATAGAAGATGGATTTAACGGTGTTGAAGAAGGAAAATATTACGGATTTATAGATAACTTGATAACCACAGCATATGCTTTTAAAAATATACAAAACGGGCATCTAAAAATTGCTGGACAGTTTAATGATAAAGTAAGTGTTGGTTTTGGAATCAGAAGCGATGATGAGATTTTATTTAACATTTTTGAAAAACTCTCACGCAATATTAAACATAGTGATATACATAAATTTTGCAATGAGTGGACATCTATAAATTATATAAAAAGTGTTAAATTTGAGTACTTGAAAGAGATAATTGTTTTAGGATTGTTAATTATTTTCATAATTTTTTATAAGCAGCATGTTTTAAAGAAAAAAAATATTGAGTTAGAAGAGCTAAAAGATAAATTGCTTGTGTTAAATCAAACGCTTGAATCAAAGATTGCCGATGCAGTTAGTGAGATGCAAAAAAAAGATACATACCTGCTTCATAAATCTCGTCTTGCACAAATGGGTGAAATGATAAGCATGATAGCGCACCAGTGGAAGCAGCCGCTCAATGCTATATCAACGCTTAATATAGCAATGATAATGGCAATAGAACTAGAAGAGTACAATCTGTGCGATAAAAAAGAGAGAGAAGATTTTTTAAATTTTTTAAATGATAAATTAAAAAAAATTGGACTTTACACCCAAAATTTAAGCCTTATCGTCTCTGATTTTAGTGATTTTTACAGACCTAACAAATATCAAGAAGAACTCACTTTGAACAATCCTCTAATGCAGGCATATTGGCTTTTAGAAGAGAATTTATCATCGGATAATATAGATTTGTGTTTAGAGCTAACTTCTGAAAACAAAATTATGCTTTTTAAAAACGAGTTTGTTCAAGTTCTTTTAAATATTATAAATAATGCAAAAGAGCAATTTATTGAAAATAATATCGATAATGCACAGATTTTGATAAAAAGTTATGACAGGAGTGAGATAGCAGTTATGGAGATAAGTGACAATGCCGGTGGGATAGATGATGAGATAATGGATAAAATTTTTGATCCATATTTCTCTACAAAATTTGATAAAAATGGTACAGGACTGGGTCTTCATATGTCAAAAAATATTATAGAGCAGCACTATAAAGGTAGAATCTATGTTCAAAATATTGAAAATGGGGCAAAATTCACAATAGAAATAGGTACGCATAAGGATGAAAATGAAAAATAGTGTAATAGTCGTCGGTGCCGGCGGAGCTGGGCTTGTTGCTGCACTGAATGCTCATAAGAGCGGTGCAAAAGTGATTGTCATAACTAAAGAGTATCCAACAAGAAGTCAGACATCAATGGCGCAAGGCGGTATTAATGCAGCCCTTAGTAACATTGAAGAGGATAGCATTGAATTGCATGTGCAAAACACTCTCAAATCCGCTCATGGCTTGGCTAATATTGATGCGGTAAATTTTTTATGCCAGAGTGCTCCCGAAGCCGTTATGTGGTTGGACAGTATCGGCGTACCGTTTAGCAGAACAAAAGAGAATAAAATTGCTCAAAGAAAACTAGGCGGTGCTTATGCCGCAAGAGCTTGTTATGCGCAGGATTATACTGGTCTTAAAATTCTCCACACGCTCTATGATAGATGTTTGGCGGAGGGAATTGAGATTTTAAATGAGAGATATCTTTTGGAGTTTATTACTTGTTTCGATAAAGATAAACCATTCGTTAGCGGTGTTAGTGTTTTAAATAAAAGAGATGGCGAAGTTGAAATTTATGAGGCACAAAGCGTTGTGGTCGCCACCGGAGGATACAGCAGAGTTTTTCACAACTACTCAACAAATTCGGTTGCTTCAAGCGGTGATGGAATTGCTTCGGCATTTCGCGCAGGTGCAAGAGTCAGCGATATGGAGTTTATACAGTTTCATCCGACAGCTCTAAAGAACTCCTCTATTTTAATTTCAGAGAGTGCCAGAGGTGCCGGAGGATATCTAGTAAACAGTATGGGAGACAGGTTTACCAACGAATTGGCTCCCCGTGATGAAGTGGCACGCGCCATAAATGATGAGATTCTTAAGGGTAACGATGTTTTTTTAGATATTCGCCATCTAGGTGAAGAGTTTATAAAAAATGAGTTGCCGCAAGAGGCAAAACTGGCAAAACTTTATGAAAATATTGACCCTGTATATGATTTGATACCCATAAAGCCGGCAGCGCACTATACGATGGGCGGAATAGAGGTTGATGAAAATTCATCTACATGCATAGACGGGCTTTATGCGGTCGGAGAGTGTGCAAATCACAAAGTTCACGGAGCAAACAGGCTTGGAGGAAACTCACTTTTAGAGTTGATTGTTTTTGGCAAACAAGCCGGAGAGAGTGCCGCAAAATATGCAAAAAATTTCGATAAAACAACAGATATGTCAGGACAAAAAAATATTGCTGATGAGCAGATTAGAGAGATAAAAGAGCATAAAAATAAGATAAATTTTTATGCAAAGCAGAGAGAATTAGGTGAACTATTTTACAAATATGTAGGAATTAAAAGAGATAAACTCTCTTTGCAAAATGTTTTGAACGAGGTTATAAAAATTAAAAAAGATTTACAAAAGATGGGTGTAAGTGATAAAACAAAAGAGTATAACACAAACTTAATAGAGTTTTTAGAGTTTAAAAATATGTTAGAGCTTTGTGAGCTTATTTTAATCTCGGCATTAAGCAGGCAAGAGAGCAGAGGTGCACACTTTAGGGTTGATGCTCCAAATATAAACGAAAAATTTGAAGCACACACTGTTGTTAGCAAAGAGAGGGTTGTCAGTTATGAAAATTAATATCAAAAGAGAGAGTGTTGCCCAGTATGATGTAGAAATAGAAGGCGTAACACTTTTGGAAGTTTTGAATGAGATAAAAACAAAAGTTGACCCATCTATTGCATATAGCAGCGGATGCAGAAGCAGTGTATGCGGAAGTTGCGCGGTTAGGGTAAATGGCAGAGAGGTTTTGGCATGTGTTTGCCATGTCAAAGACGGAGATTTGATAGAGCCTCTGAAAAACAGCGAAGTAATCCGTGATTTAGTTGTAAATATGGATAGAGCGTATGGTTTTAACGCAAAAGCAAAAGCATGGCAAAGTTCAATTGCAGAAAATATATCACTATCACATGAAGATGAAAAAAGAAATGCACTTCAGAGCGATTGCATTTTATGCGGCTCTTGTTATAGTGCTTGCCCCGTATATGCCGTAAATAGCGAATTTTTAGGACCGTTTTCGCTAACAAGGGTTTGGCGATATGTTAGCGACAAAAGAGAACAAAATCCAAAAGAAAAAATCGATAACATTCAAACAAACGGCGTTTGGGATTGTACTTTATGCAATGAATGCACACTTGTTTGCCCGCAGAGCATATCAAGCAAAGCCGATATTGAAAAACTCAGAGCGAGAAGTGTCATGTTTGGTTATACGGATCCATCTTTTTCTAACTTTGGCGGCGGTTTAAGCTTTTAAGTTGTTTTAGATTTTGTTTGTTATATAATCAAAAACTGTTAGTTTTAAAAAATATGGAGTGTTAGTAATGGCAAAAGAGTACTCATTTGATATAAGTGCAAAGATAGATATGCAGAGTTTTAAAAATGCTATAAATCTTGTTGATAAAGAAGTTGCAAATCGTTACGATTTTAAGGGTACAACTTATGAGATTGACTATAAAGAGAAAGATAAACTTTTAGTGTTAATTGCTTCGAGCGATAACAAACTAGATGCCCTAAAGGATATTGTTATAACAAAACTTTTAAAACAAAATCTTAGCTCAAAAGTTTTAGAAGAGTTAAAAACTGAAAATTCAAGCGGAAACAATCGAAAAGTTACTTTTAAAATCGTTGATTATATCGACTCAAAAGAGTCAAAAAAAATAGTTGCAGAGATAAAAAATCTTAAACTTAAGGTAACCGCTCAAATAGAGGGTGATTCTATAAGAGTAAAGGGAGCGAAGTTGGATGAGCTGCAAAAAGTAATAGCAACAATTCGTTCTATGGAGTGGGAAGCACCTCTTGTTTTTGAAAATATGAGATAAGGAAAAATAGTACATGACAAAGTTAACTATTTCTGATGCGGCAGAGCAACTGGGCGTATCTAAAGAGGCGATTCATAACCGTATTAGAAGAGGTTCTTTGCAAAGTGTAGTAGAAAATGGAGTTAAACTTGTTGTTCTTAGCAAAGATGAGAACACTCAAGCAGCATCAAAAAAATCAAATAACAAAACAACGGCTCATAATTTAGACGAGAGATACTATAAATTTCTCGAAGAACAAAATGTAAAACTTCAACAAAAAGTAGAGACTCTTGAGGGCGAAACAAGAAGCTTAAGAGATCAAAAAGAGCAGATGCTCATAGAAGAGAGAATAAAAATTGAAAACATATATAAAGAAAAAGATGAGCAGCTAAAAAATATACTAAATGCCATCTCTTCAAAATTTATGTTAAACACTCCGGAAAATAATTTATCGAATAGTGACAATGAGTTGTTTGAAGCAGAAATAGAGGAGAAGAAAAAAGAAGATTTTGTAGAAAATCGCAGGCTAATATCTCTGAATAAGTATCTAAAAAGTAAAGATTTTTCAAAGAAAAAAATCTCAAATATAAAAGAGAAGTTTGAGAAAAACGCAAAAGAAGATTCTAGAATTGTTATAATCGGCAAAAAATATTATATAGATTTGCAAAAATATGATTATAGTGATTTTTCACTATAGGCTCTCGCTAACTCTTCTTAAGGGTTTTTGAGATAAAATTCACATTCAAAATACGGACAGATGGGAGAGTGGTTTAATCTACTACCTTGGAAAGGTAGCGTAGGGAAACTTACCGGGGGTTCGAATCCCCCTCTGTCCACCACATAGACACATCTTTACTTATAGTAGATATAATAGAAGAAAAGCGGTAGTAATGGAAGCGGAATTAATCATTAAATCTATTATGGGATTGATTGCACTACTTGCGTTATTGATTATTTTGCTATTTTTTGAACCAAATAAAGAAAAAAAACTCAAAAAAAATTTACCCGAAACAAAAGCACCAATCAAAGAAGAAGAAAATAATCCAAAAAATGAATTACTTAGCAAAGATATAGAGTTAAACAGCTTGGTTAGTGTTATAAAAAATAAAAAATCAGATGCCAAAAAGCTTGAAGAGGCGCTTGATTTGATTATAAAACATCATGGAAGTGTTCATAAAAAACTGGGGCTTAGACCTCATCCTGATTTTGCTATTTATGAAGATGTTCTTTTTACACTCTGCAGACATCCAAATGCAAACAAAGATTTGATAATTAATTTTGACAGAGAGCTTGGAAAACTAAACCCGGAGTATAAGCAGGAGATGAACGAAGCTATAACAAAAGGTCTAAACTCCAGAGGAATTTAAATCTCCAGCATCTCCGTAACTTTTCCTTGAATAATATGTATATCTCTGTTTTTTAATTTTTCTAATGTTTCAATATCTGCAACACCCACTGCAATAAGAGCGATGCCTAGCGTATCTGTTATAAGTCTTAGAGCCGAGAGAGATTGGTCACTTTGAGTTAGAAAGTAGCTGCTCTCACCTTTTATATAAACCGGTCTTAAATCTTGTAAATATTTATAGTCATCACTCTCGCCGATAAATTCAAATATACCGATGCTTATATTGTATTTTCTAAAGAGTTCTATATATTCTCTAATTAGTTTTGAATCTTGGCGAACAAGTCTGTCCGGCAGCTCAATGATTACCTTAAATGGCAACATTGCCGCATTCGCACGAAGAAGTTCGCTTAGATTTTTGTAAGTTTCTTGATTCTCTAAATATTCGTGCGGAAGTCTAAGAGCGTATGTGGAAACGCTAAGAACCATGCTTGAATTTCTAAAAAGCATATCAACTATCTTTTTATAGATGCCGCTGCTTAGACCTGATTGAATAGCGGGAGCCATAAATTGAGCATAGCTGTAAGAGCTGTTTTTATCCAGAGTAAGATTTATACTAAGAACATTATGAGAGAGTTTCTTACTTTTTGTATCGATAACGCTCCAAGATACAAAACTAAATCTATCTTTTTCGATAGCTTTATTGATAAGCAGTTTCCATGCTTCTTTGCCCATAACCTCAACCGCACTCTCTGCTTTTTCTAAGTGTATGTTCCCGTGATTAAACTTTGCCTGAGTAAGTGCATTATCGGAGCGTGAAAGCAGTTTGGCTATGTTGTCGCTGTGTTTGTACTCATAAAGTCCTATGGAGGCAAAAGTCTCTTTTGAATCAAGTTCTGCTAAATTAATAATCTCTTGGCATGATTGTTGTATTTTTTTTGCCAGTTCTATTGCTTGGCTATCTGAGCAATTAGGAAGCAAGAGTGAAAATTCTGTACCATTTATTCTTGCAACAATTGAATCTTTTATATTTTTGGTGCTATCTCTAAGAACATCTGCAATTTTTAAAAAAAGTTTATTTACATTTTGTCTTCCTAGTTTCTCATTTGCTTCAATTATTCCGCTGAGAGATATAAGCATATTTACACCGCCCTCATAAGAGGCATCGGCTTTTAGGTAAGCCGGAAGTCTGTCTATTAGATATTTACGGTTTCTAAGTTGCGTATCTTGGTCAACATACTCTAGCTCTTTGTGTGCTTTTAACTCTTCATTTCCTTTATCAAACATAGCTTTAACTTTTGAGACCATATTGTTCATTCCAAGAACAACATCTGCCAACTCTTTTGTATACGGAATTTTATTTTGAATAATAAATTCATTTCTTGTAATAGCAGCAGCCTGTTTTTGCACCTCTTTTAGAGGTTTTAAAACCGCATGCAATAACAGGTTAAGCGCTGCAAGACCGATAAGCGCAATAATTGTAAAAGAGATAAGCAGATCTATTAAAATTGCATAAAGCTGTTTGTACGCATAAGTTGTGTCACTCTGTACGCTTAGTATTCCGACTTGGCTCCAGCCGGCAGAAACATTTGCATGAGCAATCGGCGCTTTTAACTCTATTAATGACATAAACCATTTTGGAACGGCAATTATATCGCTTTCTGTAACTCTGTCATAAAGATTCTTTTTTTCAACATCAACAAGGGTGATATGGTGGTAGTTTCCGCTGTCAAAGTTTGCATTTATCATGGTTGACATCATAGAGAGATCACCATTGGCAGTTCCCAATGAAAGACTGAGCGAAGTCGCAGTGTTTTTAGCATCTTCATACAGTCTGTCTTGAACGCCTTTGTTTGCATTCTGAAAGTTTAGTATCAGTACCGTAGCTAATATGATGAGTAAAAAAAGTGATAACATTAAAGCTATCTGTTTAAAGAGTGTCATATTTTTTTCCTTTGCATGTTGAGTTTTAACTCATCCCACTTCTTGTGAGATTTTTCATTGTTTTTATCTGCTTCATCGAGCATATCACCGTTAAAGTTATAGATTGGCGTTAAATCTTTTCTTTGTGATGCCGGAAATATTTTACGATTGTTGTTGTCCAAGATTAGCGGTTCGCTTTTTGGCGTTTCAAAGTAGGTTAAAACCATATGCGGCTCTTTAAAATTTGTGGAGCGGACATATGTAAAAAAAAGTTTTTTGTAGTCAACTTCAAGATGTCTAAGAGCGAAGTATTTGCTTATAACATAATCTTCACAATCTCCCTTATCATTACCCAGAAATTCCCATGGTGTAGCCCAATAGTCACTTTTACCGTATAGCTTCATATCTGAAGAGTATCTGACTTCATTGAAGAAGTTATTAACCGCTTCGAGCTTCTCCAAGTCACCCTTGTTTTTCACAGAATCAAAGGTTTCTTGAAGAAAGAAAAATCTTTTTTTAGCAAACACACCATACTTGTCACCTATCTCATTCAACAACGCCTTATCCACATACGGCTCACCCGCAACAGCGTAATTTGTAAAAAGTAGTGATAATAATATAAGCATTTTTAACTTAAACATGGAATGATTATATCAAAAAATTTCTGATATTACTGCTGTCTTTTATTAAAACCTGATGTTCCATGTTTATTGCTTAATGATAAATTTTCAGCATACTCTTTTAAGTATGCGGGAACTACCCGCCCTTTTAGTTTCATCATATCATCAAGCATTTTTTGCGCTACTGTTTTTTTGGATAAATTCTTAATTTCGCAAAGATATTTAAAAAGCAACTCGCCTAATCTTTGGAGAGAAATTTGCCATGTAGAATCAGTTTGTGTATAAATCCACAGGCTAAACTCATAAAAATTTTCAAATACGCTCTCATCTTGCCAAATAAGCTTTACGCTCTCTTTAAAATTTCCGCTGTTATAGGTTAAATCCCAAAATCTTGAAAATCTTTTCATGGTTTGAATTTCAAAAAACGATAACTGCGAGGTTTGCAAAACATCGTACGGCGGTATATCGCTGTAAACCATTCCATGCTCTATGTCATGGCGGTTTATGTAAGTGCCTGAGAGTTTTTTCAGTATGCCTATTTGTATCTCGCAGCTGCTTAGTGCTACTAGCTCGTCAAGATTTTTTCCAAAACTTTGAACCGTTTCGCCCGGTAAACCGACAATTAAATCAAGGTGTATATGAGACTCTGTCTCGTTTTCTAAAAAAGCTATATTTTCTTTGATTTTATCTAGCTTCAGCGGTCTTGAGATGTTGTTTGCGATAACCGGATTTAGAGTCTGTATGCCTATTTCAAGTTGCAAAGCGCCATGAGGAAATGAAGCAATTTTGGCTTTTAGTGATTCTGGAAAATGGTCAGGAACAACCTCAAAATGAGCAAAATATGGCGGTTTATCCTCCTTGGTTGAGGGCTCTTTGGCTAAAAAAAAGTCAAGCAAAATATTTGCGGTTTTTATGTTGAGGTTGAATGTTCTGTCTATAAACTTGAAGTTTCTCGCACCGCGCTGCCAAAGAAGTTCAAACTCCGCTAAAAGTTCATCAAGATTAAAAGCTCTTACTTTTTCATCCATTGAAGAGAGGCAAAATTCGCACTCAAATGGGCATCCTCTTGAAGCTTCAACATAGATATAGCGGTTTTTTATATCATCATCCGTGTAGTATCTATACGGCAGAGCCAAATTTTTGAGTGAAGGCATACTCATTTTGAGAATTCGCTCTTTTGGCGCAGTGTCATCTAAAATATTTTTGCAAAGTTCATAAAACGCCAAATCCCCTTCGCCTTGAATAATAAAATCAGCATTATCTAAATTTACGCGAAACGGTTCATGCGAAACCTCTGGACCGCCGAGAATTATCTTTGTATCTGGGGAGATTTTTTTTATTAGATGTATTAACTCATAAACCTCTGAAACATTCCATA
>MIBZ01000061.1:0-7896 GCA_001829675.1 Sulfurimonas sp. RIFCSPLOWO2_12_36_12
TGTATTGATTATAAGTTAATAATGGGTAAATAATTTAAAATTCTTTTATCTCTTTAAGATATAATCCTGAATGTCAAGTTTATTAGCAATTTTTTATTTTTTTTACTTCTCAATTATTGGTGTTTATATAATATTTCTGCCAAAAGTATTATCTATGGTTGGATATTCGGCCAGCGATATAGGCATTATATTTGCAGCAGCCCCTCTAGTACGCTTTTTGGTACCTTTTGCATTTATAAAAGGGCTTAAAATAAATGTACGCAGTTTTAATATAGCTCTTCTGATAATGTGCTTTAGCGCCCTCTTTTTTTACTTTTCTCTGAATAGTTTTTATAAACTTCTTTTTTCAAATATCAGCTTAGGTATAGGGCTTAGCATCGTACTTCCTTATGTTGAACTAATCTCTTTGAAGTATCTCGGAAAAGAGAGATACGGAAAAATAAGGCTATTTGGCTCGGTCGGTTTTATTTTAGTGGCTCTGGTTTTGGTAAAATTTCTAAGTTCTGCAGATGTTGCACTTATGTATCTTCTTGTTTTAACCCTTATTACGGCATTGATAGGATATATAATAGCAAAAAAAGCAGATACGCTTTTAGAAAAAGCTCAAGAGACAACCAACGATATCAATCTTTTAAAAGATTGGCGATTGTGGGTCGGTCTCACCCTTATGCAGGTTAGTTTCGGTCCTTTTTATAACTTTTTCACCATCTATACGACCGACCACGGAGTTAGTTTAGATATAGCAATCTATCTCTGGAGTTTTGGTGTCATTGTTGAGATATTTATGCTCTACTTTCAAGGCTCTCTTCTTCGCAAAAATCTTCTTCTGATACTTCAAGCTACTACTTTTATAACAGCATTCAGATGGTTTTTACTCTTCTTATTTCCAGACAATATAACTATACTGTTTTTCTCACAAGCTCTTCATGCCCTGAGTTTCGCACTTTTTCACTCCGCTGCCATCAGCTATCTTTTCTATCTATACAAGCATAAATCTTTAGCACAGCAGTTTTTCTCCGGCATCACTTATGGGTTTGGAGCATTTTTGGGGGCTTTGATTGCGGGGTATGTGTATGAGTTCTATCCAAGCTATCTATTTTTAAGTGCGACTCTAATCGCACTTATTGCAACTTGGTTCTTATATATTTGGGGGAAAAGTTTAAAAAAAACTAGCTTGTAGCTCTCGAAAAACTTGTTTTTCGTAGCTTTAGGGGGTTGTAGGGACTTTAGTCACTGCCACTAAAACGGACGCGTTCGTTTTAGTGCATCACATCTAGTAGTCAGCAATTAGATTAAATGTAAAAGTTGTATCTGTCGAATTTTTCCAAAAGAGAGCCGGTTTGTTTGTGTAGTCAACTTGATATGACACACCTGCCGAAAATATATCCGACAATTTTGTAGAAAAAGCTGTTTTTGAATAGAAAAAATAGTTTTCAATATCAGAAAACTCTGATCTATAACTTAGCGTTTGATGAAATTTTAAATTTTCCAATACCTGCATATTGTAAACACCTTTTAGCCTGTATGCCAAGTATCTTCTATCAACCTCGCCAAAAATCTTATCTTTAGCGTATAAAAAATTTCCATCAACCGTTAAATCATGAAAATCAGTTTTTATTGTTATATATTTGGCACCGGGACCGGTATAAAATTGGTAATCAAAGCCGGAAAATTTATCATCTTTATAACCGAGTAGGTAGTTAAGCGATAATTTCTCTGACAATTTATAGTCATAAACAAGCTCACCTAAAAATTTATTTCTGTTCTCCGTGCCATTGTCAGTTCCATACTGCATAAGCATCGATATTTCAAGTGAGTGAAGATCCCAGCTATTTGTTATTTTTGCATCGGCATTAAATGACTCCGTATTGCTGTTTCCTGAGTTTGAAATATATCCGACTTCAGCGCGGGCATTAAACAGATAGCCCTCAACCGGCAAATTTCCTTCAAGCTGTTTTAAATTTTCATTTAATTTCTTGATTTTTGTTTTTATATCTCTTATCTCATCTTTAATTTCTACTTCAGATGCCGCCATGCAATAGGTGGCAACAAGCAGAGCAAGTGCTATTTTTTTCATCTTAATCCTTTTTTGTCTGTACATATATTTGTGGCGAAGAGATCAATATACCTTTTTCGTCAAATGCAAATTTTGCTTTTTCTAGCATATCGAAGCGAACATCCCAATACATTTCAGTTTTCACCCATGCACGCAAAACCAGATTAACGGTGCGTTCGCCAAGCTCATCAACTGCTATAAACGGTGCAGGTTCAGCCAGAACCCTGCCATCACTTTGCATAATTTGCATAAGTGTATCTTTTGTCAATTTTAAGTCATTTTCATAACTTATTTTAAATATAAGATCAATTCTGCGGGTAGGTTTGTTCGAGTAGTTGACTATATTGCCGCTGATAATTGAAGAGTTTGGAACTATAATGGTTTTGTTGTCGCCGGTTATCATTATTGTTGAAAAAAGATTTATCTCCTGCACTGTTCCGGAAGCACTCGCACTATCTATAAAATCTCCAACCCTAAAAGGTCTAAAGATGATGATTAGCAGTGCCGCGCCAATGTTTGATAGAGAATCTTTAAGTGCCAAACCGACAGCCAAAGATGCCGCGCCAAACACTGCCAAGAATGATGTCGTATTGATACCAAGCGCATTTAATGAAGCCAAAACAATAACTATTAAGAGCGCAAAATAGATAACATTTTCTAAAAATTCAACCAGTGTTAAATCTAATTCCGCTTTTAGCATCAGTTTTTTGGTAAGAGTAGTAAATTTTTTCACTCCCCACTTACCAATGAAGAATATAGCCAAGGCTGCAACAATTTTCAAACCATATTCGCCGGCATAAACAATAGCCATATCAGTGTATTTTGAAATATCCATCTTGTCACATCCTTAAAATTTTTGAAATTATAGCAAAATAGCAGTTAAAGATTTTGTTTATATATTTCTTTTATCTATCTCTTTTATAATCAAATGATATTTTTCTATGTATAAAGAGTCTATTTTATTGATTAAATCTCTATATTTGAGGTAGTTGTTCCAAACTTTTTTAGCTTGTTCTATTTTACCTTTTTTGCGAAGCTCAAAACTAACCGAGGCGTTTATAAAACCTTTTAGAAGTTTTACTTCATCACTCTCTTCGAATCTTCTGGGAAACCATATAGATTCTAAATCCTCATGCGCATCGTAAAAGTTCCCCTTACGCAGATTTAAAATAAAATTATCTAAATTTTTTTCATATTCACTCATCTAAAAGACTCATATTTATGCGCCAATAACCTCTGCCGCCCTTGAGCGAGATGCAGTGATGCAAAGGAAACTTCTTTTTATACTCCCCAAGCCTGTTTAGCGTTGCTTTTCCGGTGTCGCAGTAAAATACAAAGACGCTTCCATCGGGCTCTTTTTGTAGTTCATAAGGATTATAAACCACCGTATCTGTGCCATCAATCGGCGAAAGAATTGTGTCAATCAGCAAAACTTTTACACCCTCTGCTTCAAGCTTTTTTATGTTTTGCAAAAACTCTTTTTGTGTCCACTCGTTTGGATATTTCATATCAGCTCTTTGATACCTTTTTTGATGTTGCCAAAACTGCAAACGCGGTTAAAAATGCACCCAAAAATACAATGGCGTAACCCGTCGGCAAATCGTAGAAGTATGATATTATAATTGCGCTTATACTAAAAAACCATCCAAAAAAGAAACTCTCGAGCAAAGCCCTTTTAAAGTTTAGAGATAGAGCGACAAAAGGCGGCGCTATCAGCAGTACAAAAACCACAAAAACTCCGGCAAGAGCGACTGAAGAGGTAACCGTGAGAGCGAGCAGCGAGAAGAAGAGGAGCTCTTTTAAAAACCCGTTTAGCTTTGGATACAAAAAGTAGAGTGCAAGCGCAATAAAAGCGTAGATAATAGCACTTTTTATCACTTCGCTTGGAGGCGTGAAGAGTATATCGCTGGCTAGAAGCGATTTGAAATGTTCCATCCCCTCCGCCGAGTGAGAGAGCACCATCATAATGCCGCTTGCCCCTAAAACATATAAAATCCCGATAAACGCTTCAAGATGCAGTTTTCTAGTTGAGGCAAAAGCTATAAGAAATGCGCTAAGAAGAGCAAATCCAAGAGTTAAGATGTAGAAGTGCTCTTCGTGAAAATAGCCAAGGCTGACAGATGAGCCAAGGGCTGCAAACTGGGCAATTGCAAGGTCTGTAAAGATTATGCCCCGTTTTAAAATCTCCATCCCGAAGTAGGCGTGGAGCATTACAAGAATAACAACCAGAGCAATAGGTACCAGAAGAATATCTATCATTTTATCGCACTAGTCAGGTAGTCAAATAGGGATGTTAAATCTTCAACAGACTCCAACGCTCCAATATCGTGAGGTATTAAAACTATTTTTATACCTGTTTTTTCAGATATAAATTCAGCCGTTTTTGTGGAGTGGTAAACATCATGCAAGATACAGCAGGGCTGCTCTTTTTTTATAAGTTCGATTGTGTCAACGGTATGTTTTGAAGATGGCGGAATCCCCGGAAGAGGCTCGATAGTAGCTATATTTTCTATTTTGTATGCCTTGTTAAAGTATGCAAGTATGTTGTGAAACTGTACAACTTTCACCCCTTTTTTACTTAGCATCTTCTCATTCCAGAGCTCAATCTTTTTTTTCCACATGTCAGAAAAAATCACATAGTTTTTCTCATAAACATGCGAATTTTTTGAATCAATTGTTGACAAATACTCTTTGATGGCATTTGCCAAAATCAGAATATTGTTTGGGTCAAGATTGAAGTGCGGATTTCCCTCAGGATGCAAATCACCGCCGGAGCGGCTGACGCTTTGAGGTTTATCTATCATTGAGATATGGTTGGAGAGGTTTAGAAATGTTTTGGCATTAACATTTGTTTTTGGATTGCCGGCTTTTTTTATAAGCGGAGGCAACCAGCCTATCTCCAGCTCTCCTCCATTCATAATAAGCCCGTCGGCATTTCTTACTTTTGATATAAGTGATGGTTTTGGAACTACGAAGTGAGGGTCCCAGTTTCCATTTGCCAGTACAACGACCTCAACATTTTCGCCGCCGATACTCTTTGTGAGAGCACCGATGTAGGGATAGCTGACTGCTATGTTAAGGTTTGCAAAAAGGCTTAAGGGCAAGAGTAATAGTAAAAATCTCATAATTATCTCCTAAAATGAGTGAGCGCCGTGAGCGCCGATAGCAATATTTGCCTGAAAAATAATCGTATCAATTTTTTGTTTTATAGCATCTTCGTTATAAAGTGCTTCATTGCGATTGTACTGAAGCCTGAATTTTGCAAACTCGCTTGTTTTGTACTCTATCATTGCGGAGTAGCCGTTTAAAGAGTCCGGTTCATTCATGTTTACGCCACTCTCTACAACATCGTTTTTGTAGATTGTGTCATATCTTATAGCCGCAGAGAAGTTTTTATTTATACCATACTCAAGTTGGGTGTAAATTCCTGCCTGTTTTTTTCTAAGATTTGCGGTAGCGGTTACAACGCTTATATCGGCAGGGTCAAGTGTGTACTCTATGCCGTCCATATCCCGCATCAGCCATTCGCTCTGCCATGAGAGAAAGCTGTAAGAGTCAAAATAGTGCTTTATCGTCAAATCGACACCGTAAAGTGAGCTGTCTCCGCTAAATGCGCTGGGAGCCTCCTCTTGAGAATGATCTACTCTTGAACTTCCGTTTGCGTAAGAGAGACCGCCTAAAATTGTGGTGTCGTCTATATCGATTGATGATTTTATGTACCCTACAAAGAGCGATGGTGCTTGAGAACCTTTAGTTATCGGGGTTTCCGTATTGCCAATCGTATTGTTGCCAAACATCTGCTCATTCTCTCCCTGCAACACCTCTGCGCCAAACATTAGATATGTTGAGGTGGGAGCCGTCCATTGGAGCTGAGCGCCTATTTCGTTAATGGCATGCAGACCTAAAAAGCTCTCATAAACCAGAGGCATATCGCTGAAACTCCATGCATGGTGATGTTTTTCATTTAAATAACCGAAATTGGAGAGAAATTTCCCGCCTTTTACTCTTAGCCCGTGACCCAAAGCCGTGGAGGTAACAAACGCCTCTTCTATCTCAAACCCGTGTTCACTGAGGTGAAATATGGCATCCATGGTAAAATAAGGGTCAACAGAGCTTGAGAGTGCAAGTTCGGCATAGTTTAGATTAAACCCATTGCTCGCGTTGTAGGTAGAGTGTGTAACATCGCCGTCAGAGTGTGAACCTAAAAGTCCATGAACAACGCCGGGTACTTCAAGATGAGCAACCTCATCATCTTTTTTACTTCTGCTTACATAAGAGAGATCAAGGATAAGCGATATATCCGGCATAAATTTCGATTGGTCAAAAGTTTCGATTTGCGGAGCCTCAAATTTTTTCGCCACTGCAAGTTTTTCTATTTTTTCTTGTAATTTTTCTATTATTAGCTGCTGTTTGTTCATCTCTATTTTTAACTGCTCTATATCTGTATCAGCCAAAAGAAATGAAGACGCAACCAATGATAAACATAGCTGTTTTTTCATAGTTCTATCCTATATTGATAATATTATTTCGTAAAGTGTTTTGTTTTATTTTTTGGTTGTTAAGAAGCTAAAGGAGGGGCGCGGTTTTGGTTGGAGTTCGTTTTGAGATACAGATATGAGATTGGGTTGTTTTGTAAAATTTTTTCAAAGTGAGAAATTTCGATATTTGACACAAGTTTAACGGCATCGGCAGAGAGTAGATTGTGATTAACGGTACATACCAAACATGTTGAGCCGTCATTATGTTGAATATGCTCTACTTCATGAATAGCGGCAAAGCTTGTAACAATAGCAAAGAGTATTGAGAGCAGTACATTTAATTTCATGGATGAAAGTCTATCATAATTTTATAAGATTATTGAAGTCGAGTTTAAGCTAGTAGAAACTATGATAGTGCACATATAGTAGAGAAGAAGGGCAGTTTATGTTCCATACTAAAAGCGTAGAAGAGACCTTGCAAAATCTAGAGTGCAGTGTTGATGGATTGAGCAACGAAGAGGCTTTGCTTCGTGTTAAACACTACGGAAAAAACATTTTACCAGAAGCTAAAAAACGCACTGTTTTTTGGATATTCGTAGAGCAGTTTAAAAGCCCTGTCATCTATATTTTGTTAATGGCTACCGGTGTTTCATTAGCGATTAAAGAGTTTGGAGATGCCGGATTTATAATGGTGGCACTTAGCATAAATGCGATAGTCGGAACATATCAGGAGTATAGCGCCGGTGAGAGAGCCGATGCTCTAAAGAGGGTAATAAAAACTTTTGTCAATGTCTTAAGAGACGGGCACCGAGTTGAGATATCGAGCGAAGATGTTACTGTCGGGGATATAGTTTTTTTTGAATCGGGTGTTAAAGTTCCCTCAGATATAAGGCTTATTGAAACTAATGAGCTCCAAGTCAATGAGTCGCTCCTTAGCGGTGAGTCCATTGATGTAAGTAAAGATTTTGCCTATGTCTCCAAAGATGTAGATGAACCTATCGGCGAGAGACAAAATATGCTTTACGGCGGCTCTTTAGTTACAAAGGGGCGGGCAACAGGGGTGGTTACGGCGATTGCAAATCAAACAGAGGTTGGCAAAATCGCCTCTCTTCTTGCACTTAATGAAGAAGTAAAACCGCCGTTAATACTTCGCATGGAGAAATTTTCAATAAATATCTCTAAGATGATAGGCGGAGTTGCAATAGTGATTATTATGCTCGGAATTTATCGAGATATCCCGCTAAAAGATATATTTTTCTTAACGGTAGTATTGGTTGTGTCTGCCATTCCTGAAGGACTTCCCGTTGCTATTACGGTGGCGCTTAGCGTTGCCAGTGCCGCCATGAGCAGACGAAATGTCAT
>MIBZ01000061.1:7911-19757 GCA_001829675.1 Sulfurimonas sp. RIFCSPLOWO2_12_36_12
CGCTATTGAAGGTCTTGGTTCTTGTACGCTAATAGCAAGCGATAAGACGGGAACAATGACTCAGAATAGACTTAGCGTCGAGCATTTAGTGACTTCTGAGAAGAGATATGACCCTAACGAGTATATTAATGAGCATCTGCTCTTAGGTGCGATTTTATGCAACGAAGCTACATATCATAAAGAGGATGGTGAGTTTGTTTTCATCGGAGATCAGGTTGATGTGGCACTGGCTAGATATGCACTTGCTTTGGATGAGTCGCTTTTTGAAAAACATAAAATTCTTAAACCTATAAACAGTCTGCCTTATGAGCCCGTCAATAAATACTCCGCTGCGAGCTACGAGATAGATGGCAAAAAGATACATTTTATAAAAGGTTCGCCGGAAGTTATACTCAGCAAATGCGCTATGAGCGGGGATAGCGGAGAATCTATTTTAAAACAGGTAGATGAGTGGGCGGCTAAAGGATTTAGAAATATAGCACTTGCATATAAGGTGAGCGATGAAAACGCTATCGCAAATGACGGTTATATCTATCTTGGATTCGCCGCCATCACAGACCCTTTGCGCAAGGGAGTCGTTGATGCCGTACAAATAGCAACTGATGCAGGAATTAGAGTTGTGATGGTAACCGGAGACCATCCAAATACGGCATTTTTTATAGCAAAAGAGCTTGGTATCGCCATTGATAAAGATGAAATAATTGACGGAGTGGAGATTTCTCATTGGCAAGAACGGGGAGCCCATAAAGAGGAGATTGCAAATAAACGGGTTTTTGCAAGGGTTTCACCTGAACAAAAACAGCTTATCGTAAAAGCATTTCAAGATCTCGGTCATTTTGTAGCAGTTACGGGAGACGGTGTAAATGATGCACCGGCGTTAAAATTTGCAAACATTGGTATCTCAATGGGAAAAAGCGGTACGGATGTTGCACGCGAATCGAGTGATTTGATTTTGACGGATGACTCATTTAGCTCCATTGTCAACGGTGTAGAAGAGGGGCGAGTGGCGTATGATAATATCCGCAAAGTTATTCATCTTTTAATATCAACAGGGGTTGCCGAGATTGTTCTTGTTTTTCTTTCAATGCTGTTTTTTATTCCTATTCCCCTTCTTCCTGTTCAAATACTATGGTTAAACCTTGTTGCCAACGGTTTTCAAGATATGGCGTTGGCAGTTGAAAAAGCTGAACCGGAGATACTAAAGCGTAAACCGCGCGACCCAAAAGAGCCTATCTTTAATAAGGTTATGGTTAGCAGGGTTGTCGTCGGCGGACTTTATATGGGTATCTCGGCATTTGCCCTTTTTTATACTCTGCTTGAATTTGGTTATCAAGAGGAGACGGCTAGAAATCTTACGCTGCTTCTGATGGTGTTGTTTGAAAATGTACATGTATTTAATTCGCGCAGCGAAAATAACTCTATTTTTAAAATTAATCACGCTAAAAACAGGTTTTTATGGATATCTGTTTTGGCTGCGCAGGGCATACATATCATATCGATGTATAACCCATTTATGCAGTCGCTACTGAGCATTGAGCCGGTTAGTTTAGAGATGTGGACAACACTGCTCTTCATTGCCTTAACGCTTGTCGCGGTAATGGAGGCGGAAAAGTTTTTTAGAAAAAGATTTTGATTAGACTTCTTTGCATAACTTAAATATTTAATTTATCCCGTTCGCACTGAGCTTGTCGAAGGGTTTGTTTATGGTTCGACAGGCTCACCACGAACGGTGACAGGCTCACCACGAACCGGCTGGAAATATTATCTTCTGTTTTCTATTTCGCTCACAACCTGATGCATTTTAAAGAGCGAATCGGGATTTAATGAAATAGAATCAATACCGTTTTGCACTAAAAACTCCGTTATCTCCGGATAATCAGACGGTGCCTGCCCGCAGATGCCTATGTATTTGCCTCTCTCTTTACACGCTTTTATAGCCATTTGCAACATCCTCTTAACCGCTTCATTTCTTTCGTCAAATATGTGCGCAATCTTTGCACTCTCCCTATCAACCCCTAGAGTTAGCTGCGTTAAATCGTTTGAGCCGATTGAGTAGCCGTCAAAAACCTCTAAAAATTTATCGGCAAGTATGACATTTGCGGGAATCTCGCACATTGCATAGATTTCAAGTCCGTCTTTGCCTTGAATAAGTCCTTGTTTGATCATAATCTCTATGACTTTTTTGCCCTCTTCGGGAGTGCGGACAAAGGGAATCATAATTTTGATATTTGTAAGCCCCATCTCTTCGCGTACTCTTTTAAGTGCCGCACACTCCCACTCGAACGCTTCGCGGTAACTTTCGTCATAGTAGCGGCTCGCTCCTCGAAAGCCTATCATAGGATTCTCTTCCTCTGCTTCGTATTCTAATCCGCCAAGCATATTGCGGTACTCGTTGCTTTTAAAGTCGCTTGTTCTTATGATGACGGGTTTTGGATAAAAAGCTGCGGCAATCATCCCTATGCCTTCGCTCAACTTATGTATGAAAAACTCTTTTGTGTCCGTATAGGGCGTCATAAAAGAGCGGATTTTATCCTCATCTTTGACGCTTTTGCCCTTCTCCATATCAACAAGCGCCATCGGATGAGCGGCGATGGAGTTATTCATTATAAACTCCATTCTAGCAAGCCCCACGCCGTCATTTGGCATTTTTGCAAAGCTAAAAGCTTCGGTCGGATTTCCAACATTTACAAATAGTTTGGTTTTTGTCGGTTTGAGTTTGCTCATATCTATAATTTTTACAGAGTAAGCAAGCTCCCCCTCATACACATATCCCTCATCGCCCTCTGCACAACTTACGGTTACCACTTGAGAATCTTTTAAAACTTCTGTGGCATTTGCACATCCGACAACGGCTGGAACGCCTATTTCACGGGCAACGATAGCCGCATGACATGTACGGCTTCCGCGGTTTGTTATAACCGCCGAAGCCTTTTTCATGATAGGTTCCCAGTCTGGATTGGTAGAGTCAGCAACCAAGATGTCGCCGTCATTAAAGTGTGCAAATTCAGAGGTGTTGTTTATAACGGTTACTTTCCCCGTACCGATTTTTTCTCCGACCGCCCGTCCTGATGTTAAAATTTTTGCACCTTTTGCGTTAAGTGAATATTGCTCACTCGTCATACTTTTGTTTTGTTTGCTCATCACGGTTTCAGGTCTTGCTTGAACGATGTAGAGCTTAGAGTCATTTCCGTCTTTTGCCCATTCGATATCCATCGGGCGACCGTAGTGCTCTTCGATTATAAGTGCTTGCTTGGCAAGTTCCATCACTTCGTTATCGTTTATGGAGAAGCTCTCCTGCTCCTCTTTTGTTGTTGCAATATTTAGAGTGCGCACATCTTCTGCGTATAACATCTTCTCTTTTTTGCTTCCCAAAGAGCGTTTTAAAATAGTATTGATTCCGTTTTTTAGAGTAGGTTTGAAGATAAAAAACTCATCGGCGTTTACTCGTCCGCTAACCACATTTTCGCCCAAACCCCAGATGGAGTTTATGAGTATTAGATTCTCAGAGCCGCTCTCGGTATCTATGGTGAACATTATCCCGCTTGAAGAGATATCGCTTCGCACCATCTTCTGCACGCCTACCGAAAGAGCAACTTTGAAATGGCTAAATCCACGGCTTGTGCGGTAGCTGATGGCGCGGTCGGTAAAGAGTGAAGCAAAACAACGCAGTACGCTCTTTAAAAGTGCTTCTGGAGTGTCGATGTTTAAAAAAGTCTCCTGCTGTCCCGCGAAAGAGGCATCGGGCAAATCCTCCGCAGTTCCCGATGAACGAACTGCCACATCAATGTTTTGTGAATCGTATTCGTTTGAGAGAGTTTTGTATGCTTCAATCAGTTCATCTACAAGGGCTTTTGGAAGGTGTGAGTTTAAGATAAGAGTACGGACTTCAAGTCCGCGCTTTTGAAGATTGTTCGTATCGCTTATATCAAGGTCACTCAGTATCGTATGTATCTTCTCTTTTATGTTGTTCTCTTTCAAAAGAAGCCAGTAAGCATCACTCGTCGTGGCAAAACCGTTTGGGATATTTACACCTTTTGTGGTAAGGTTTTGGTACATCTCTCCAAGTGAAGCATTTTTGCCTCCGACTATCGAAACATCGCCAATGCCAAGTTCATTAAAAAATCGTATGTATTTCATAAGGTCGCCTTTTAGCTGAAAATCGCCTATATCTTAGCATAAATTGATAATTTTTCACACATTAAAATTTTATTAAAAGTTTGAATTTGATAGAATTCAATCATAAATAAAAGCAAAAAATATAGAGGATTGCAATTAAATGAAAATAGCAATAGCGGGAACTGGATATGTCGGTCTAAGCAACGGTATACTTTTATCTCAACATAACGAGGTGGTCGCTCTTGACATCATTCCCCAAAAAGTGGAGATGTTAAACAAAAAAATTTCTCCAATCGAAGACAAAGAGATAGAAGAGTTTCTTTTAAGAGATGACCTGAATTTTCGTGCAACTCTCGATAAAACAGAGGCGTATGAAAATGCGAACTTTGTCATTATTGCGACTCCGACTGATTATGACTCGCAGACAAACTATTTCAATACAAAAAGCATAGAGTATGTAATTGCCGATGTTTTAAGTATAAATCCAAATGCCGTGATGGTTATAAAATCAACTATTCCAGTAGGTTATGTAAATAGTTTGAAAGAGAAGTTTAAAACAGACAACATCATCTTCTCTCCTGAGTTTTTAAGAGAGGGTTTGGCGCTTCATGACAATCTCTACCCAAGCAGAATTATCGTTGGAGAGCAGAGTGAGCGAGCTAAAGTCTTTGCAAATCTTTTGGCTCAGGGCGCGATTAAAAAAGATATTCCTATTCTCTTTACCGACTCAACGGAAGCGGAGGCTATAAAACTTTTTGCAAATACCTACCTTGCCATGAGAGTTGCGTATTTTAACGAGTTAGATAGTTACGCACAAACACACGGACTTGATACTAAGCAAATCATAGAGGGTGTCGGACTTGACCCTCGCATCGGAACGCACTATAACAATCCGTCGTTCGGGTACGGCGGATACTGCTTGCCAAAAGATACAAAACAGCTTCTTGCAAACTACTCAGATGTTCCAAGCAATTTGATAGAAGCTATTGTGAAATCAAACAGCACAAGAAAAGACTTCGTGGCAGACGCAATTATTAAGAAAAACCCGAAAATTGTCGGTGTTTACAGGCTTGTTATGAAAACAGGCTCGGATAATTTTAGAAGCTCTGCTATTCAGGGGATTATGAAGCGTATAAAAGCAAAAGGTATAGAAGTTGTTATCTATGAACCCGCTTGCCAAGAAGATAGCTTTTTCAACTCACGAGTCATAAAAGATTTGGCAGAGTTTAAAAAGATTAGCGATGTCATAGTGGCAAACAGACTAAGCGATAGTATAATGGATGTGAAAGATAAAGTTTATACCAGAGATATTTTTAATAGCGATAGTTAAGGAAGTGTAAAATGACTAAAACGATTATTTTGAATTTTTTAAAAGAGCATAAACAAGAACTTCATGATAAGTTTGGTCTTACAAAGATTGGATTGTTTGGAAGCTATGTGCGAGATGAGCAAAATGAAAACAGCGATATTGATATAGCAGTAGAGATAGAGAGCAAGAATAAATTTAGAAGCTTTTTTGCCCTAAAGCAATATTTGGAAGAAAATCTACATCACAATGTAGATTTAGGGATAGAGAGTACACTTAAGCCTATAGTAAAAAAATATATTGAAAAGGAAATTATATATGTCTAAAAGGGATAAAAGCCTGTATATAGATGATATCATAGACTCCTCAAGTGCTATTAAAGAATTTATTGATGATATGAGCTTTGAAGAGTTTGTAAGCGATAGAAAAACATACAGTGCGACCATTAGAGAGTATATAATAATAGGTGAAGCTGTTTCTAATTTGATAGAAGTATTAGAGGAAAGATTACCGCAATATCCATGGCGAATGGTAAAAGATTTTAGAAATTTTATAATACATGAATATTTTGGTGTGGACCCTCAAATAGTTTGGGATTTAACTACTCAAGAACTAGATGAATTGGTAAGCAATATTCAACAATTAAGAGACAAACAATGAAGATACTAGTAACAGGCACAGCAGGATTCATCGGCTTTCATCTGGCTAAAAAGCTCTTAGAGCGGGGTGATGAGGTAGTAGGGCTAGACAATATTAATGACTACTATGATGTAAATCTAAAATATGCAAGACTTGCTGAGCTTGGGATAAGTGAAGATTTAATAAAAGAAACCATATCCGTTGTCAGTACTAAGTATCCAAAACATAAATTTATCAAAGCGGGATTAGAGGATACGCAAGCCATAAACAAGATCTTTGAAACAGAGATGTTTACTAAAGAAAGCAAAGCTTTTGACGCAGTATGCAACCTTGCCGCGCAGGCGGGTGTGAGATACAGCATTGAGAATCCGCATGCGTATATACAAAGCAATATAGTGGGATTTTTAAATATTTTGGAGGCTTGCAGAAACTTTGGCGTAAAAAATTTGGCGTATGCAAGCAGTTCAAGCGTATATGGACTAAACAGATCGCAGCCTTTTAAGACTAGCGACCATACAGACCACCCGATAAGCCTCTATGCGGCTACAAAAAAATCAAACGAGATGATGGCACACTCTTACAGCCATTTGTACGGTATCCAAGCCACAGGGCTAAGATTTTTTACCGTTTATGGCGAGTGGGGAAGACCGGACATGGCACCGATGCTATTTTAAATGACAGGGCTATAAAAGTATTTAACCATGGCGATATGAGCAGGGATTTTACATACATAGATGATATAGTGGACGGCATAATAAAAGTGATAGACAATCCGGCGCAATCCTTTCGTCATTCTGAACAACAATCTCGTCATTCTGAACTCGATTCAGAATGCAACCTTCCTGCCGACCGTTCAACCGCATCTTACAGAATCTACAACATAGGAAATAACTCTCCAATTCAGCTTTTAGACTTTATAAAAACACTCGAAAAATCACTTGGTATTGAAGCAAAGAAAAATTTTATGGAGATGCAGGCAGGCGATGTTGTGTCGACTTATGCAGATGTCAGTGAGCTTATAAATGATTTTGGGTACAAGCCGGACACTTCTTTAGATGTCGGAGTTGAGAGATTTGTGAAGTGGTATAGAGAGTTTTATGGAGAGAAGAATGACTAAAATACTAAAATTAATAGGTAGAGAAAAAGAACTTTTTTGTGAGTACATAAAAAATCATGAAAAAGAGCTTTTTCAAATAGTTTCATCTTCAACATTTTTAGTTATCGGCGGGGCGGGTTCTATCGGTCAAGCCGTAACAAAAGAGATATTTAAACGCCATCCAAAAAAACTCCATGTTGTAGATATCTCTGAAAACAACATGGTGGAGCTTGTTCGAGATATTAGGAGTTCTTTTGGCTATATTGAGGGTGATTTTTCTACATTTGCCCTTGATGTCGGTTCAGTTGAGTACGATGCTTTTATAAAAGCTGACGGAAAATATGATTATGTTTTGAACCTATCTGCACTTAAACATGTAAGAAGCGAAAAAGACCCATTTACTCTTATGCGTATGATTGATGTCAATATTTTCAACACTGATAAAACACTCAAGCAATCTATAGAAAACGGAGTTAAAAAATACTTCTGTGTAAGCACGGACAAGGCGGCAAATCCAGTAAACATGATGGGTGCAAGCAAGCGAATTATGGAGATGTTTGTTATGCGTAAATCACAACAAATCAATGTGTCGATGGCACGATTTGCAAATGTTGCTTTTAGTGACGGGTCGCTTCTTCATGGATTTAACCAACGAATAGAGAAAAATCAGCCCATTGTCGCTCCAAATGATATAAAAAGATATTTCGTAACTCCACAGGAGAGTGGCGAACTTTGTCTTATGTCTTGCATCTTTGGAGAAAATAGAGATATATTTTTTCCAAAACTAAGTGAAAATCTGCATCTTATCACTTTTGCAGATATAGCAGTTAAGTATCTTCAGGAAAAGGGGTATGAACCGTATCTTTGCAAAGATGAAGACGAAGCAAGAGAGCTTTGCAAAACGCTTCCCAAAGATGGCAAATGGCCATGTTTGTTCACTGCAAGTGATACCACTGGCGAGAAGGATTTTGAAGAGTTTTTTACGGATAAAGAGACACTTAATATGACAAAATTTGAAAATCTTGGAATTATAAAAAATGAAGCTATTTATGATGAAGAAAAATTGAATAATTTTGAAAAAACGATTAAAGCTTTTAAATCACATCTTTCTTGGTCAAAAGATGATATTGTAAAAGAATTTTATACAATGATTCCAGACTTTGGACATAAAGAAACTGGTAAATATCTTGATGGGAAAATGTAATGCAAAATATAGTTGACTTTATAAAACAAACTTTTAAAACAAATGATTTTATACCATTGCATGAACCACGATTTATTGGTAATGAAAAAAAATATCTTAATGACTGCATAGATTCTACATTTGTGTCTAGTGTCGGTAAATATGTAGATACTTTTGAAGAAGAGTTTGCTAAAACTGTTGGAAGCAAATATGCAATTGCGACAGTCAATGGAACAGCTGCCATTCATATTTCTCTGCTTTTAGCAGGTGTAAAACGAGATGATGAAGTAATTACCCAACCACTTACTTTTATAGCAACTTGTAATGCAATTAGTTATATTGGAGCAAAACCTATATTTGTTGATGTCGATTTAGATACCATGGGGTTAAGTCCAGATTTTTTACAATCTTTTTTAGAAACAAATTGTGAAATAGTAAATAGCACATGTAGAAATAAAACTAGCGGTAAAACCATAAAAGCTTGTGTTCCAATGCACACATTTGGTCATCCTTGTCGCATTGTTGAGATAAAAAATATTTGTGATAAATGGAATATTACTTTAGTTGAAGATGCGGCAGAATCTCTTGGAAGTTACTACAAAAACAAACATACCGGAACTTTTGGAAAACTTGGAGCATTTAGTTTTAATGGAAATAAAATTATAACTTCAGGCGGTGGTGGAGTAATTGTTACTGATGATGAAGCATTGGCAAGAAAAGCAAAACATATCACAACTACAGCTAAGATACCGCATCCTTATGAATATGTTCATGATGAAATAGGGTATAACTACCGTTTGCCAAATATTAATGCAGCACTTTTGGTAGCACAATTAGAGCAGTTAGATAAGTTTTTAGAAGATAAAAGAGATTTAACCAAACAATATGAAGATTTTTTTTATAACCTAGATATTACATTTATTAAAGAGCCTGAAAATTCAAAGTCAAATTATTGGCTTCAAGCCGTAATGCTACAAGATAAAAAACAGCGAGATGAGTTTTTGGACTTTACAAACAAAAACGGTGTAATGACAAGACCGATTTGGCGACTGATGAATGAACTTGAGATGTTTAAAGATTGTCAAAGTGCAGAGCTAAAAAATGCAAAATATTTAGAAGAGAGAGTTGTAAATATCCCAAGTTCGGCTAGGGTGTAAGTGTTGGAATATAGCATATGAAAAAATCAAAACAAGTTTCAAAAAGCACAAAAGAGTCTAAATGAGCACAAATAAAAATATAGCTATATATTCAGATGGTGAAATAGAATTAAAAATATCTGTGGATGATGAAACAATATGGCTTACACAAAAACAGATAGCAGAACTTTTTGATAAAGATATAAGAACAGTCAATGACCATATAAAAGCTATATACAAAGAAGAAGAACTGTATGAAAACTCAACTATCCGAAATTTTCGGATAGTTCAAAGAGAAGGGAATAGAGAGGTTACTAGAGATGTTTTACACTATAATTTGGATGTGATTATCTCTATAGGGTACAGAGCAAATAGCAAAAAAGCTACAAGATTTAGACAATGGGCAACAACAGTTCTAAAAGAGTATATCACAAATGGCTATGCTATAAATACTCATAAAATCACAGAGCAAAGATTATTGAATCTTGAAAATGATATGCAAGAAGTAAAGTCTCATATGAAAAATAGTACTTTAGAGATGAAACAAGGTATATTTTACAACGGAGAAATTTTTGATGCTTATTTATTTGTAGCAAATCTAATAAAAAAAGCAAAAGAAAGTATAATCTTGATAGATAATTATGTAGATGAAACTACTTTAACACTATTTTCAAATAATCAAAATATAAAAATAGAAATATATACTCAAAATATTTCTAAGCAATTATTATTGACAGTTGAAAAATATAACAAGCAGTATTCAAATATAGAATTAAAAAACTTAATTAAATTTCATGATAGATTTTTACTAATAGATAATAATGAACTTTATCATATAGGAGCAAGTTTAAAAGATTTGGGTAACAAAACTTTTGCTTTTAGTAAATTAAATATAGATTTAGTTGAATTTTTGGGAAAACTAAAATGAAAGAAAAAATAGTTTTAATCGGTGGTGGTGGGCATTGCAGATCTGTTATTGATGTGATTGAGCTGCAAGACAGATATGAGATAGTCGGCATTATTGATAAAAAAGAGTTGCTTGGGCAAAATGTTTTAGGATATAAAATCATCGGCTGCGATGACGATTTGAAAGCTCTATTTGCTACATGTAAAAATGCCGTAATAACGGTTGGACAAATCAAATCAAATGTGGCCAGAGTTAGAGTGTTTGATAAATTAAAAAATATAGGATTTAATCTGCCGGCTATTACCTCTCCGCTTGCTTATGTCTCAAAACACTCTTTTGTAGATGAGGGGAGTGTTGTTATGCACCATGCTTTAGTAAATGCAAATGCTAAAATTGGAAAAAATTGTATCATCAACACAAAAGCTCTGATTGAACATGACGCCGTCGTAGAGGATAACTGCCATATCTCAACATGCGCTGTTGTAAACGGCGGTGTTGTTGTCAAAAAAGATACCTTCTACGGAAGCAATGCAACTTCAAAAGAGTATGTTGAAGTAAGCGGATTTATAAAAGCCGGGAGTGTGGCAAAATGAACAAAGTTTTTATAATTGCAGAAGCAGGTGTTAATCATAATGGCTCAACAGAGTTAGCAAAAAAGCTTATTGATGCGGCTAGTGTCGCCGGAGCCGATGCCGTTAAATTTCAAACATTTAAAGCTGAAAAATTGGTAAGCAAAAATGCACAAAAAGCCGAGTATCAAAAGCAGACAACCGGCAAAGCTGAGTCGCAGTTTGATATGATAAAAAAGCTTGAGCTTGATGAGGCAACCCATCATGAGCTTATGGCTTACTGCAAGAGTAAAAACATCATATTTTTATCTACTCCTTTTGACCACGACAGTATTGAACTTTTAGACACTCTAGGGCTTGAGATATTTAAAATCCCAAGCGGGGAGATAACAAATCTGCCGTACCTAAGACATATAGGCAAACTGGGCAAGAGAGTGATTCTCTCAACAGGCATGACTGACATCGGCGAGATAGAAGATGCTCTTGATATTCTCATAGATGCCGGAACAAAAAAAGAGAACATTACGGTTTTACATGCAAATACTATGTATCCTACACCGATGGAGGATGTAAACCTCAAGGCTATGGTAACAATCGGTAAAACTTTTGATGTGTCTTACGGCTACAGCGACCATACTTTAGGAATTGAAGTCGATATTGCGGCGGTTGCTATGGGGGCGAGCTGTATTGAGAAGCACTTTACGCTTGATTGTGCCATGGAGGGGCCGGACCATAAGGCTTCTTTAGAACCTGACGAATTAAAAGAGATGGTAAAAGCTATTAGAAATATTGAGATTGCTTTAGGCAGCAGCGTCAAAAAACCTAGCAAGAGCGAGATGCCGAATATGCAGGTTGCCAGAAAGTCTATAGTGGCAGATAAGCCTATAAAAAAAG
>MIBZ01000061.1:19782-48143 GCA_001829675.1 Sulfurimonas sp. RIFCSPLOWO2_12_36_12
TGCCGTTAAAAGACCCGGAAATGGGATAAGCCCGATGCGATGGGATGAAGTAATAGGCACTATTGCAAGCAAAGATTATCAAGAAGATGAGATGATATGAATGAATTAACTATCATCGATAATCAAACCATCCAAGACAAAATCTACACCATTCGAAGTGTGCAAGTGATGCTAGATGAAGATTTGGCACTATTGTATGGAGTTGAGACAAAAGTATTTAATCAAGCAGTTAAAAGAAATATTGAAAGATTTCCCCAAAAATTTAGATTTCAACTAACTGAAGAAGAATACAAAAACTTAAGGTCACGATTTGTGACCTTAAGTTTAGATAAAGGCTGGGGAACACATAAAAAATATCTCCCTTATGTCTTTACAGAACAAGGTGTCTCTATGCTTTCAGCAGTATTGAGAAGTCAAATGGCTATAGAAGTAAGCATACAAATTATAGATACATTTGTAAATATGAGAAGATTTTTGTTAAACAATGCCTCTATTTTTCATAAAATAAAATCGATAGAAAAAAGACAAATAACCTATGAAATCAAAAATGATACAAAAGTAGATGCTATTTTAAATGCCATAGAAGAAAAGGGAGTGCCACAAAAAAATCATATTTTTTATGAAGGACAAATATTTGATGCCTATCTTTTTGTGAGTGATATTATTAAAAGTGCTAAAAAATCTATAAAACTAATAGATAACTATGTGGATGAAAACACTTTAGTATTATTTACCAAAAGAGATGCTCATGTGAGCATGAAAATATATACAAAAACTCTATCAAAACAACTCCAGCTTGATTTACAAAAGCATAATGCTCAATATCCAAAAATTATTATAGAAAAATTTGATTTATCACATGACAGATTTCTAATCATTGATGAAAAAGAGATTTATCATTTTGGGGCAAGTCTCAAAGACCTCGGTAAAAAATGGTTTGCGGTATCAAAGATGGATATTGATTCATTTGAGTTTTTAGGAAAATTAATATGAAAAAGATATGTGTAGTAACGGGTACAAGAGCTGAATACGGTCTTTTATATTGGCTGATGAAAGAGATAGAAGCTGACAAAGATTTAGAGCTACAAATAATCGCGACAGGTATGCATTTGAGCCCTGAATTTGGACTTACTTACAAAGAAATAGAAAAAGAGTTTGTTATCAACAAAAAAATAGAGATGCTTTTGTCGAGTGACACTTCGGTAGGAATTTCAAAGTCTATGGGACTAGCTCAAATCTCATTCGCGGAAGCATTTGACGAATTAAAACCAGATATTTTAATAGTTTTAGGCGATAGGTATGAGATATTTAGTGCCGTAAGTGCAGCCATAATTGCAAGAATTCCGATAGCTCATCTTCATGGCGGAGAAGCTACCGAAGGTCTTATTGATGAACCTATTCGCCATAGTATTACAAAAATGTCTCATTTGCACTTTACGGCAACAGACGAATATAAAAATAGAGTTATCCAGTTAGGCGAACATCCAAGTAGAGTTTTTAATGTTGGCGGCATGGGAATTGAAAATATCAAAAGGTTAAAACTTTTAAATAAAGAAGAATTTGAAAAATCAATTGATTTTAAACTAAATAAAAAAAATATATTGGTTACTTTTCATCCAGTAACTCTTGAAAATTCTACAGCTAAAGGGCAATTTCAAGAACTTTTAGATGCTATAGATGAACTTCAAGATACAAATATCATCTTTACGAAAGCAAACAGTGATACAGATGGAAGAATAATAAATCAAATGATAGATGAATATGTGGCTAAAAATCCTCATAAATCAGTAGGATTTACTTCTTTGGGACAACTACGATATTTAAGTGCATTGCAATTTGTAGATGCAATGGTAGGAAATAGCTCTAGCGGTCTTGCGGAGACTCCAAGTTTTAAGATTGGGACCATCAACATCGGCGATAGACAAAAAGGTAGAATTAAAGCTAACAGTGTTATAGATTGCGAGCCGAACAAAGAGAGTATAAAAAAAGCATTTGAAAAAATATACTCAAAAGAGTTTCAAAAGGCGCTAAAAAGTGTTCAAAACCCTTATGGAGACGGATGTGCCAGTTTGAAAATAATAGAAGAGATTAAAAAAGCCGATTTAAGTAACATTTTAAAAAAATCTTTTTATGATATAAGGTTTTCGTTATGAAAATTGTTTTTATAGGGACTGTTGAATTTTCAAAAAAAACACTTCAAAAACTTATAGAGATTAAAGCAGATGTAGTTGGGGTTTGCACTAAAAAAAAATCTGAATTCAATAGTGATTTTGCAGATTTAACACCTTTATGTGAAGAAAATAAAATTCCTTATAAATTTGTTGATGATATAAACTCAAATGAAAACATAGAGTGGATCGGTAGTTTAAAACCTGACATTATATTTTGCTTTGGCTGGTCTAGCTTAATTAAAAAAGAGTTATTAAAATTAGCACCATTGGGTGCTATTGGTTATCACCCTGCTTCATTGCCACAAAACAGAGGAAGGCATCCACTTATCTGGGCTTTGGCACTTGGATTAAAACAAAGTGCCTCAACATTTTTTTTCATGGATGAAGGTGCCGATAGTGGAGATATATTGTCTCAAAAAGATTTTGATATTTTAAATAGTGATGATGCACAAACACTTTATGATAAAGTAATTAATGTAGCACTTGAACAAATCGAAGAATTTGTACCGCAGTTAGAAAACAATAGTTATCAAACACAAAAACAGAATCATAATTTAGCGAATACTTGGAGAAAACGAGGAAAAACAGATGGTCAAATTGATTTCAGAATGTCATCAGAAGCAATCTATAATTTAGTTAGAGCATTATCAAAACCATATGTAGGAGCTCATATTGAATACAAGGGGAAAGATATAACTATTTGGAGAGTTAAGGTTATAGTAAATACTCAAGAAAACATTGAAAGTGGAAAAGTTTTAGAATCAAGTAAAAATACAATTTTAGTAAAAACATATGACGGAGCCGTAGAAATTTTAGATCATAATTTTAAAGAGCTTCCAAAAGTTGGAGAATATCTATGAAAAACAAAGTTCTGGTAGTAGCAGTTCATCCTGATGATGAAACCTTGGGATGTGGGGGAACGCTTTTAAAACATAAATCAAAAGGTGATGAGATCCATTGGCTTATTTGTACAACTATCGATAAAAAGCATAGCTACTATGAAACAAGAGAAAAAGAGATAGAAGAAGTATCAAAACTATATAGCTTTGATAGTGTTCACAACTTGAGATTAAAAACTATGCAAGTTGATGAATACTCTGTGAGTGAACTTATAGGAAAAATATCAAAAATAATAAGTGAGGTGCAGCCAAATATTATCTATTTGCCTTTTAAGGGAGATGTACATAGTGACCATCGAAAAATATTTGAAGCATCATTTAGTTGTACAAAATCATTTCGTTACCAGTTTATAAAAAAAATCTACATGATGGAAGTGTTAAGTGAGACAGAGTTCGCACCAAGCACAAAAGAGGATAGTTTTATACCAAATGTATTTGTAGATATAAGCAGCTATATGGATAAAAAAATAGAGTTTATGAATATCTTTAAAAGTGAAATGGCAGAGCATCCATTTCCAAGAAGCGAGAGAAACTTAAAAGCATTGGCAATACTAAGAGGTGCTACTTGTGGATGTGAGTACGCTGAGAGCTTTGTGCTTTTGAAGGAAATTTTGTGAGTTTAGAAGTGGCCATAGAGAAAAACTACACACAACTTGTGGGTCAAATTGGTAATCTACTATCAATAGGTAGAGAAAAAGCAGCGTGCAGTGTAAATAGTATTTTGGTGCAAACTTATTGGGAGATTGGGAGATACATTGTAGAGTTTGAGCAAAATGGAAATGAAAAAGCTGAGTATGGTACGGCGCTTTTTGAAAGACTCTCAAAAGATTTAACCATAGCTTATGGTAAAGGTTTTGGAAGGTCAAATTTACTTTACATGAGAAAGCTTTATCTGACATTTCAAATAAGTGGGACGCTGTCCCACAAATTGACTTGGAGTCATTATTATGAGATATTAAAAGCGGATTCTGAGCTTGAAATCGGCTTTTATACCAAGCAAACCGAAAAAGAGAAATGGAGTGTGCGAGAGTTAAAACGACAAATGAAAAGTATGTTATTTCACCGTTTGGCACTAAGTACCGATAAAGAAGATGTGCTAAGATTAGCTAGCGAGGGTCATGAAATAGAACAGCCCGAAGATTTGATAAAAGACCCTTTTGTGTTAGAGTTTTTAAATATCCCCGAACAATACCAATACCTTGAAAGTGATTTGGAAGAGCGACTCATCTCAAATCTTCAACAATTCTTGCTTGAACTTGGGAAAGGCTTTGCATTTATTGGCAGACAATATCGTATGAGTATCGGCGGAAAGCATTTTAGAGTTGATTTGCTTTTTTATCATAGGATTTTAAAATGCTTTGTGCTGATTGATTTAAAACGAGGTGAAATAGACCATCAAGATGTAGGGCAAATGAATCTGTATCTCAACTATTTCAAAAAAGAGGAAGCGACAGAGGGTGATAATGAGCCAGTTGGGATTATCTTAGGTGCATACAAAAATCATATTTTAGTTGAATATGCTACTGATAGTATTGAAAATAAAATCTTACTCGCCAAATATCAACTTTATCTTCCAAATAAAAAACAGCTTGAATATGCTTTGAATAGGATAATAGAAAAATGAAAAACTACAAAAACATAACACTCAATCCAAACTCAACAATCAAAGAAGCATTACAAATCATAGATAGTGGAGCAATGAAGTTAGCTATCGTTTTGGATGAAAATGAAAAGCTAATAGGTACTGTAACTGATGGCGATATACGAAGAGGATTGCTTGGCGATTTGTCTTTAGATGATAGTATTGAAACTATTATTTTTAGAACACCAACTGTGTGTAAGATAGAAGATACGAAAGAAAAAATCCTTGAAATTGCCATAGAAAAAAAACTTTATCAAATCCCTATTGTAGATAATGATGGAAAACTTGTAGGGATAGAAGAGGTAGATGAGCTTTTAAAAGCTACAAGCAAATCAAATAGAGTTGTGCTTATGGTGGGTGGACTTGGGACTAGGCTTTATCCTCTTACTAAAAACACACCAAAACCGATGTTAAAAGTAGGGAATAAGCCCATTCTTGAAACTATCATCTTAAATTTTAAAAAGTATGGATTTACAAATATTATACTCAGTGTGAGTTATAAATCGGAAGTGATAGAAGATTATTTTGGAGATGGTAGTAAGTTTGGGGTAAATATAGAGTATGTTCATGAAGAACAAAGAATGGGTACGGCTGGAGCTTTGAGTTTGATGAGAGAAAAATTAAATGAACCTTTTTTTGTAATGAATGGAGATTTGCTTACAAATATAAATTTTGAACATATGATGGAGTATCACATACAAAATAACTCTATCGCCACAATGGGAGTGAGAGAGTATGACTTTCAAGTGCCTTATGGTGTAGTAAATATAGACGGAATAGATATAAAAAGTATAGAAGAAAAGCCAGTTCATAACTTTTTTGTAAGTGGTGGTGTGTATGTTTTAAGTGCTGAGTCGCTAGAATATATCCCTCAAAATCAATATTTTGATATGCCAACATTGTTTGAAAAGATAATAGCAGATGAGCAAAAAAGCATATCTTTTCCTATACGCGAATATTGGCTAGACATAGGAAGACTAGAAGAGTTTGAGAAAGCAAATAATGAATATCACGAGGTGTTTTAATGAGACTTAGTGCAAAAGAAATAAGAGTCATACTAAAAACATTCAAAGAAGTTTTTAATGATGGGAGAGTTTACCTTTTTGGAAGTCGTGTTGATGATAATAAAAAAGGTGGAGATATTGATTTGTATCTTTTACCAAACAAGGAATATGACAACTTACAAAAAAAGAAAGTTGAGTTTTTATTAAAGTTAGAAGAATTATTAGGTGAACAAAAGATAGATGTTGTTTTCCAGAGAGACCAAAAAAGGCTTATAGAAGAACATGCCCTTGATAAAGGAGTCGAATTGAAAGAAGATAGATTGATTTTAGAAAAATATTTCCATGAATGCGATAAGCATATACAAAGAATAAATGAAGCATTTGAAACCATTCAAACCTTTATCCCTATAACAGCATTTGAATACACTAACCTAGACAAAAATCAAATACAAGCACTTGATCAGTATATGTTTAGATTTACAAAACTGCAAGATACGCTTGGAGATAAAATATTTAAACTCATTGTTGCAAACTATGAACAAGAAGTGTCTAGTTTGCCTTTCATAGATATCTTAAATAAATTAGAAAAAACAGAATATATTTTTAGTGCAAAAGAGTGGATGAATTTAAGGAAAGTTAGAAACAATATTGCGCATCAATATGATGATGAGCCAGAAGAGATGAGCCAAGCCATAAATGAGATAGTTTCAAATAAGGATGTTCTTTTGAAGATATACGATAAAGTCAAGCAAAAATATAATGAGGTGTTTTAGTTGAAAGTGTTACTTATAGGGTATGGCTCAATTGGCAAAAGACATTATGAGGTTTTATCCAAATTATTTATAGTTCAAAGTATAGATTTGGTGACTAAACAAAATATTGAAAATAAAACTTGCTATAAAGATTTAAAAGATGTAGATAATATGAGTCAATATGACTATTTTGTCATAGCATCTGAGACAAATAAACACTTTGAACAATTAGAATTTTTAGAAGAAAATATAAAAGATAAACTAATTTTTTGTGAAAAACCACTTTTTGAATCAAAACAAACTTTAGAAATAAAAAATAATAAAATATTTATTGGCTATGTCCTTAGATTTCATCCTTTATTAGAAAAATTAAAAGAATTTGTAGAAAATGAAAGAATTATTTTAGTCAATGCTAAATGTGGTCAATATTTACCATTTTGGAGACCAAATACAGATTATAAGAATTGTTATAGTGCAAAAAAAGAGCAAGGTGGTGGGGTATTACTAGATTTGAGTCATGAGATTGACTATGTTCAGTGGTTATGTGGACGAATTAATGACATAAAAAGTTGTCAAGTAAAAATTTCAGATTTGGAGATAAATTCTGATGATTTAACTATGCTCATAGGTAAAACAAATAAAAATATTGTTGTAAATATTTCATTAGATTACATAAGCAAAATAACTCATAGAAAATTGTTGGTTGAAACTTTTGAGCATACCTATGAGCTTGATTTCATAGCAAATAAACTAGTTAAGAAAAATAAAATTGGACTTGAAGAGATATATAGTTTTTCAAATTTAGAAAGAAATTTAATATTTGAAAAAATGCACTTAGATGTTTTTGAGAAACAAAAAACTATTTGTACTTATAAAGAAGCTTTAGAAGTGATGGATACTATATCAACTATACAGGAGCAAAATATATGAGCGATATTTTATGTACAATTTGTGCAAGAGGTGGAAGTAAAGGTGTTAAAAATAAGAATATTAAAGCATTATGTGGTAAACCTCTTATTGCTTATACGATTGAACAAGCGTTTGCTTCGGGGCTTTTTGAACATATTGTCATAAGTACAGACAGTGATGATATAGCTAAAGTAGCCAAGCAGTATGGTGCAGAAGTATTTTTTAAAAGAAGCGATGAAATGGCAAGTGATACAGCAGGTAAACTTGATGTTATCAAAGATGCTTTTGTAAGAAGCGAAGAATATTACAATAAGACTTTTGATTATTTGGTTGATTTAGATGCAACTGCTCCTTTACGAAGTGTTGAAGATATTAAAGATTCCTTTAAACAGTTTTTAGACAATCACAATGACAATTTAATTACCGCTATGCCAAGCAGAAGAAGCCCCTATTTTAATCTCGTAGAAGTTGATAGTGTTGGAAAAGTAAGTTTGTCAAAGCAATTAGACAATTCAATTGTAAGAAGACAGGATGCCCCTAAAAGTTATGATATGAATGCTTCTATTTATATTTGGAAACGAGATAGTATCTTAAATGAAAAAACACTATTTTTAGAAACTACTGGACTCTATGTTATGCCAGAAGAGAGGTCTATTGATATTGACACGGAACTAGACTATAAGTTTGTAGAATTTTTAATGAGGGAGAATAATGCTAAGTAATAAAGTAGTAGTGATTACAGGTGGAGCCGGATTGCTCGGAAAAGAGTTTGTAAAAGCTGTCGTGGAAAATGGTGGTATCGCTATCATAGCCGATATCAATGCTGATATTGGGATTAAAGTAAAAGATGATTTATTACTAGAACTAAATACAGCAAATATTAATTTTATCAAACTAGATATAACTTCAAAAGATTCTTTGCTTGAGTGTATAAAATATCTTGATGAAAAATATGGAAAAGTCGATGCACTTGTAAACAATGCTTACCCTCGAAACAAAAATTATGGTAAACATTTTTTTGATGTAGAATATGATGATTTTGTAGAAAATTTAGGATTAAATTTAGGTGGCTATTTTACAACTTCACAACAATTCGCACAATATTTTCAAAAGCAAGGCTATGGAAACATAGTAAACATAAGCTCTATTTATGGGGTTGTGGCTCCAAAGTTTGAGATATATGAAGGTACAAGTATGACTGTGCCCGTCGAATATGCAGCGATCAAATCAGGTCTAATTCATCTTACAAAATATATGGCAAAATATTTCAAAGGGATGAATATTAAAGTTAATACATTGACTCCCGGTGGAATATTTGATAGTCAGCCAGAATCATTTTTGAAAAAATATAAAGAAAAATGTTTAACTAAAGGGATGCTTGATAAAAGTGATTTAAAAGGCACTTTAGTTTATTTGCTTAGTGATATGAGTCAGTATGTAAATGGGCAAAATATTGTAGTAGACGATGGGTTTACATTATAAAAAATTAAATAACAATACAAAGGAAGATTATGACAATAATAGGTGTATATGACGGACACAATTCATCAGCATCGTTATCAATAGATGGCGAGATAGTATGTGCAATTCAGGAGGAGCGGTTTACGAAAAGAAAAAATGAAACAGGTTTTCCAATAAAGTCTATTAGCTATATACTCAATAAATATAATTTAGATAATTCAAATATTGATATTGTAGCAATGGCAACTACAGATCGTACAGATATTAATAATTTACAATACCCTATAGACACAGTTTTTGGTATAAATGACTATATTGATATGATGAATAATTATTGGAAGCCTAAATTAGCCGGTGAAGATTATCCAAAAGACTATGCAAAACAAATATTTGAAAAAAAATATGAAAATGAAACGAATTTTTATCAAATACCATTAGATTTTTATACTTTAAATGTTGATGAACTGAAAATTAAAGTAAGAGAAGTCGTTGTGTCAAACATAGCTGATTTTATGAAAATAGATGAGGATAAAATTAAATTTTACGATCATCACACTTGTCATGCAATGTATGGTTATTTTGCCAATCCAAATAAAAAAGATAAGACTATAGCGATTACTGTGGATGCATACGGAGATGGAAAAAATCAAACCGTTTGGAAAATAGAAAATAATAAATTTGAGTTGTTGGCAGAGAGTAATCAATGTGAGATAGCAAGACTTTACAGAATGGTGACTTTGTATTTGAGAATGAAGCCACTTGAACATGAGTTTAAAGTCATGGGATTGGCTCCTTATGCAAAAGAAAAGTATGCAAATGAAGTAGCTGAAGTCTTTGAGGAGCTATTAGAGTTTGATGGTTTGAAGATTGTCCATAAAAATAGACCTAGTGACCTATATGAGTTTCTAAATGAAAAATTGAAATATTTTAGATTTGATAATATCGCAGGTGGTATACAAAATTATACAGAAAAAATGTTGATTGAACTTTTTGAAAAAGCAAGTAAAGAGATAGGTTTTAACAACTTTGTTTTCAGTGGTGGGGTAGCGATGAATGTTAAAGCAAACAAAGCATTAGGTGATCAAGATTTTGTTCACGATATTTTTGTTGCAGGTTCTTCATCAGATGAGTCTCAATGTATAGGTGCATGTTATGTTGCAAACTACGAGAACAATATAGAAAACAAGCCGTTACAAAGTTTATATCTAGGAACAGAAAATTCTAAAGAAGATGTCCTCGACTATATTAAAGATAAAAATTTAAATGCTAAATATAAAATATCAGAAGCAAATAATGATGAGATTGCACTACTATTGGCAAATGGCGAAGTTGTAGCTAGAGTTGTTGGAAAGATGGAGTTTGGTTCAAGAGCATTGGGAAATAGAAGTATTTTAGCAAATCCATCAAATCCAGACATTATTCAACATATAAACGAACTCATTAAAGGCAGAGATTTTTGGATGCCTTTTGCTGCATCCGTACTTGATAGTTATGAAACAACATATTTAGTGAATCCTAAGGGTTTCGAATCAAGATATATGGCAGTGGCAATGGATACTAAAAAAGAGTTTTTAAAAGATATTAAAGCAGGTACACATCCTTATGATGAAACTATAAGACCGCAGATTCTTACAAAAGAACAAAATAGCGGATATTATGATTTAATAGAAAAGTTTTCCAAGATTACTGGAATAGGCTCTTTATTGAATACAAGTTATAACCTTCATGGCTTACCTGTTGTAAATGATGTCGCAGATGCGATACATGTATTTGAAAATTCAGGATTAAAATATTTAATTTTAGATGAAATTTTGATTTCGAAGTGTTTATAATTTATGTATAAGTAATGATTAATGGAAGATAGTCTAAAAAAAAGATATATTATTAAGTTGTTATCCAATATTATAAATGGACTTATTAATATTGTATTGGTAGCGATTGTTCCAAAAGCATTAGGACCTGTTGCTTTTGGTCAATTTAGTTATTTACAACAATTTTTTACACAATTTATTGCATTTTTAGATGCTGGCACTTCCATGGCTTTTTTTACAAAGTTGTCAGCTAACTCAAGTAGAAAACATTTGATTACTTTTTATTTTATATTCTCGATTATTTTATTTATCGGTTTATTCGTATTTTTGTATTTGATTGGTTTGTTGAATTATATTGATGTCTTATTACCTGATATACCAAAAGAGTACATTATTTTTGGTGCTTTATTTGGTTTTTTCTCATGGACTACGCAGGTTTACATAAAGATGTCTGATGCTTATGCCTTAACTGTTTCTGTCGAACTGATTAAAATTTTGCATAAAATATTAGCCTTAGTTTTACTCTTGTACATGGTAAAATTTTTGCCGTTTGATTTGAATATTTATTTCTATTTTCAGTTTATTTCGTTACTGTCCTTTCTGATGATTATTTCTATTTTATTTGTTAAAAAATCCATATTGACCAAACAGATTTTAGACTTTAAAATTGCATATAAGAATATTACAAAAGAGTTTTTTGTTTTTAGCTCTCCATTATTTGTCTTTAATGTTGTTGCTATATCAATAAGCTTGTTTGATATATGGCTCTTGCAGAGTATTAGCGGGTCTGTCCAAACTGGATTTTATGGGTTAGCCTACTCTATAGCCGCTATGTGTTTTCTTTTTACTAGTGCCATGACACCTATTATTACAAGGGAGTTCGCTAAATCTTATACTGAAAATGACATTGAAAATGTAAAAAAATTGTTTAAACGGTACATACCGATGTTATATGCAATTTCTGCATACTTTAGTGTTTTTATTGCCTTCCAAAGTGAAAATCTTTTAAGTATATTTACGGATGAAAAATTTAAAGATGCTGCTTTTGTATTGGTAATCATGGCCTTTTATCCTATTCATCAAACATATGGGCAGTTAAGTGGTTCACTGTTTTTTGCTACTAATTCAACAAAGCTTTATAGAAATATTGGGTTAGTATCATCTTTGATAGGACTGTTTTTTAGTTATATATTTATATACCATTTAGAACTTGGTGCAGTTGGTTTTGCTTGGAAAATGATATTAGCACAGATAATAGGAGTAAATATACAACTTTATTTTAATACTAGATTGCTCAACATGAAAATTTTCACATTTGCTTTTCATCAAATATATACGGTTGTCATTTTTGCTTTCATAGCATATATGTGTACAACTTTTATGTATAGTTTTGAGAGTGTTTTATTGAAATTTTTATTTAGTGGATTTATGTACACACTAATGGTATTGGTCGTAAGTATTCTTCTTCCTTCAATCTTCTCAGTAAACAGGGAAGAGATATTTAGTTTGGTAAAAAAGTTAAAAGGCTTTAGTAGTGAAAAAAGAGTATAGAAATATTTATATAGTTGACTCAAAATCTTTGTGGGATGAAATTGAAAAGATGTATGATTTAACTAAAGATTTGGTCTTGACTTATGATTTTGGACTTAAAAAATATATTACCGATTTGGGAGGAAAAGCTGAATATATTGACCATTTAGTTGATCAAGAAACTTTGGAGAAAAATAATTATATTATTTATCAATTTTTTAATGATTGGCATTATGATAAAGATCATAATGATATATTTAAGTATAAAAATGTTCCCTTTGGTTTTTCTTTTAGATTAGAATTTTGGAACGATTATATATTCTATGTACGATTATACTTATCAATGTTATTTATACAAAACATAAAGGTTGAAAAACTTTATGTTTCCACTAGTAATGATTTGATTATTGATATTTTAAATAAATTAAACATGCAATTTCATCATTATGGTAAAGAAAATATTGAAGATGATGAGAGCTATTATTTTCCTATATCTAAATGGATTGATAGTAAAATTAGACCAAGTGGCTTGAGAGGGTTTTTATACAAAACAAGGGAAATGGCTACATATATATTCGGTAATGTTATGCCTATCTTAGACAGATTATTTGGTAAACCATATAAACATACAGTATTTATACAAGAGTACCATCCTACCCGTAAACTTTTACAAACTCTAAGAGAAGATAGTACATTAAAAGTAGTATTGGTAAATTTCTCAAGATATTCAAAAAAAAGTCAAAATCTAAAAGAGAGGCTCATTCCTATCTCTGGTTCTATAGCAAAGTATGAGCAAGATGCAATGCTTTTAATGGAAAAATTTCGTAATGAAAAGTATCATCGGCTTATTTTAAGTGATGGTAGTGATGTATCGAATGAAGTATATAATATTATCGAAAATCGCTTAGTTGGCAGAGTGGCAAACAACTTAAGAACACTTGATAGTTGTATAAACTATCTTAATAAGAATAAAGTAGATTTGGTGGTATTAATTGCGAATATAGGACATACGGTCACACTTTTTGATTTAGCATGTAAATCTAAGAATATACCTAGTTTGATGATAATAAATGGTATTTTGGCAAAAAATTATCAAGATGAAGCGAAGTATGCAACATACATAAATGCTTATTCTCAAAGCATAAAAGATAATTATTTTAGCGGTATGGATAATATTGTTACATTGGGTGATCCTAGAATGGATACCTATAATGCATCAAAGATAAAAAATATTAATAGAGAAATCCCAACTATTACAATTGGAGCATCTGGATTTAACTCCACTGACTTAAACTCATATGTAGCGGTTGAATTTGATTTTATGTATGATGTTTTAAGCTCTTTTAATCAGTTGAAATCAAGTGGAGAGAAGTTTAAACTTATCATAAAAATTAGACCAAATGGCTATAAAACACAGTATCAAACTTTTGTAAATGATTTTTTCAGGAATTTAGACATAGAGGTACTGTCCGTAGAACCTATGGCAGAAGTGTTGCAAAAAACGGATTTTTATATATCTATCTACTCTCAAACACTATTTGAAGCCTCGTGTTTGGGTATTCCTGTCATATATTATAAAAAAGACACAGAAATTACAAATGCACCTTTCGATAATGATTCAGAATTGGTAACTATATTAAGTACAGATGATATGGTTCAGGCTTTTTATGACTTCAAAAACAATCATCCAAGGTATGAAGCATTTTTGGATAAAAAAATCATGGAACAATATATTGGAGCTTTAGATGGAAATAGTTTACAACGAAATATTGATTTTATTTATAAGTTATTGGAAAAATGAAAATGCTGAATTTTTTAAAAAGAATTATTAAGTCTTGGCTACTAGTACGAAAATTTCCAAATAGCAAGATTCATTTTGGTGTGAATATGGATAAAAATAGTGTAATTAGTGATAATACAGTATTGTTTTCGAATGTTGTATTACAAAATGCGAATGTGGGCGCGTATACTTATATACAATCTAGTAGTGTAGTGTTATCTGCCAACATTGGAAAGTTTTGTTCTATTGCAAGTAATGTAACTATAGGTTTGGCTACACACCCTACTCATATGGTAAGTACGAGCCCTATTTTTTATGACAATACGCAACCATTACCATTTTTCTTTACTGAGCAAAAAGAGTTTGAAAATATAATGCGAATAACTTATATTGAATCTGATGTTTGGATAGGGCAAAATGTAATGATAAAATCTGGAGTAAATATTGGTGTAGGAGCAGTAATAGGAGCTGGTTCAGTAGTCACAAAAGATGTTGAATCTTATAGTATAGTGGCTGGAGTTCCAGCTAAACATATCAGATACAGATTTGAGAAAGATATTAGAGAAAAATTACTGGCTTCTATGTGGTGGACATTTGATGATGTAAAAATAGAAAAATTATCTCAATATTTCAAAAATCCACGAGAGATGCTTGAAAAATTAAATGAACTGGATAAAATGGGTAATGATAAAATATAGTTTTTATAAAAGGGTTTATAATTATATATCTAGACAAATATTTAGATTGTTGTTTTCAAGCAAATTTAAATACTACGGTGAAAAGGTTTCAATAATAGCTCCAGATATTATTGAAGGCGAAGAGTATATGCATCTAGAAGATGGAGTAAGTATAGGCACTAAGTGTTGGTTGCTAGCCCATAAGCAAGATAATATTGAACCAAATTTATATATCTCACAAGGAGCAACCATTGGTCGATTTGCCCATATTGTAGCATTGAGAAAAGTGCTTATTGAAGAGAATGTTCTAATGGCCGATAAAGTGTATATATCCGACAATATTCATTCGTATGAAGACATAACAAAACCAATTAAAAATCAGCCAATACAATTTAAAAGTGAAGTTATTATTGGAAAAAACAGTTGGATTGGAGAAAATGTTTCAATTGTTGGTGCAAAAATTGGGGCGAATTGTGTTATAGGCGCAAATTCATTTGTCAATAAAGATATACCCAATTACTGTGTGGCAATTGGAACACCTGCAAAAATTGTTAAAAGATATGATGAAAAAACTCTTATATGGAAAAAAACAAATGACAAAGGTGAATTTTTAGATGAATATTAGAAAAATAAACATAGGAATATTTCATTGGCAGTGATATCAAATAAAAGAGTACTTTTCATAGCACCGAAGTTTTATAATTATCATCAACATATTATAGATTTTATGGAATCAAAAAACGCAAATGTTACATTTTATTCAGAAGATATATATACTGCGTTGTACAGAATCTTGAATAAAATATTTCCTTTCTTGGCAAAGTATTTGAAACAAAAATACGTTGATGAGATGTTACATGGTATTACTGAGAATTTATATGATTTTGTATTTGTTATAAGAGGAGGAGTTTTATCTCCTTTAGTCATGGACAAATTAAAACAAAAACTCCCCAATGCAAAATTTATTATGTATCAGTGGGATTCTAATAAACAAAGTCAATATGAAGATATTATTAAATATTTTGATGTTATAAAGACATTTGATAAACAAGATGCTTATAATTTTAATATTGAATATTTGCCTCTATATTATTCCAAAGAGTATGAAAGTTTAAAACACCATAAATCTGAAAAGTTATATGACATAACTTTTTTTGGTGCTTATCACAGTGATAGATTAACTATTATTAGATTTATTGAAGAATTTTGTACTCTTAATCATTTAGAATTCAAATATCATTTATATATAACAAAAATGGGGTTATTTAGATTATTTTGTTTAGGTATTATAAAAATTAAAGATATAAAATATCTTAAAACCTATACCGTGGGAATGGAAGAAATTCTTAATGTTTACAAACACTCTCTGTCTGTTTTAGATATTGAACTAAATATTCAAAATGGCTTAACCATGAGAACTTTTGAAGCACTTGGTTCAGGATTGAAGCTTATTACAACAAACAAAAATATCATTAATGAACCATTTTATAATGAACAAAATATTATAATACTCGATAGAAATAATTTTGATATCAGTTTTGATTTTTTTAAAAATTCTTTCTGTGATGATGAAAATATAAAACAGTATACCTTTGAAAACTGGTTTTATAATTTATTTAGAGGTGAAAGTACATGAAGGGGATAATTTTAGCTGGAGGAAGCGGGACAAGACTATACCCAATTACAAAAGGTGTTTCAAAACAACTTGTACCAATATATGATAAGCCAATGATTTATTATCCACTTTCTGTTTTAATGCTTGCAGGAATCAAAGAGGTGCTTATTATTTCAACTCCAAAGGATTTGCCAAGATTTGAAGAACTTTTAGGCGGTGGAGAAGACTTGGGAATGAAATTTTCTTATGTGGCTCAACTAAGTCCCGATGGATTGGCACAATCTTTTATCTTAGGTGAAGAGTTTTTAAATGGGGATGATGCCTGTTTGATTCTTGGTGATAATATTTTTTATGGTCATGGATTGACTAAACTTCTAGCACAAAGTGTAAAAAATGTAAAAGATGAAAATAAAGCAACGGTGTTTGGTTATTATGTAAAAGATCCAGAAAGATACGGAGTTGCAGAATTTAACGATAATGGTGATGTCATATCAATAGAAGAAAAACCAACCCAGCCAAAATCAAACTATGCTGTTGTTGGATTGTACTTTTATCCAGCAGATGTCGTCAAAAAAGCAAAAAATGTAAAACCAAGCCATCGAGGAGAACTCGAAATTACAACTTTAAATCAAGATTATTTAAAGGAATCACGATTAAAAGTAGAATTAATGGGAAGAGGTTACGCATGGCTTGATACAGGAACGCATGAGAGTTTACTGGAAGCGGGTCAATTTATACAAACAATAGAAAATAGGCAATCATTAAAAGTCGCCTGTCTTGAAGAAATAGCCTATGAGATGGGATATATTACTAAAGAAAAACTTTTAGAACTAGCAAAACCTTTGAGTAAAAATCAATACGGTCAATATTTAATAAGAAGAGCAAATCAAGGTAAATTATATGGAGTTTAAAAGAACTGATATTCCAGATGTAGTGATAATTGAGCCAAAAGTCCATGGTGATAATAGGGGTTATTTTGTAGAAACATTTCGTGTTGATAAATTAGAAGAGTTTTTAGGATATAAAATAAACTTTTGCCAAGATAACGAATCTAAATCATCAAAAGGTGTTTTAAGAGGACTTCATTATCAGCTTTTTCCTTATGCACAAATAAAACTTGTACGGGTGATTGCTGGACGGGTGTTAGATGTAGCTGTGGATATTAGAAAAAACTCTCCAACATTTGGACAATATGTAGCTGTTGAATTAAGTGCTGATAATAAAAAACAAATGCTAGTTCCAAGAGGATTTGCCCATGGATTTGTTGTACTTGAAGATGATACAATTTTTGCCTATAAAGTAGATAATTACTATAGTCAAGAATGTGATAGAGGAATAGCATTTGATGATGAAAATCTAAATATAGATTGGATATTAAAAAAAGAAGAATTAAATTTATCACCTAAAGATATAAAACAACCGAAACTTCACGAAACAAATGATTTGTTTGAATATGGGATAAATTATTATGAATAATATTTTAGTAACCGGTTCAAATGGATTTATTGGTAAAAATTTATTAAAAAAACTTACTTTTTTTAATGATATTAATATATTGGAATTTAATAGAAACAATACTGAAAGTTTTTTAGAAGAATGCATATCAAAATGTGATTTTATTTTTCACATTGCTGGTGAAGTTAGACCAAATAGCACAGAAGATGAATTTAAAAACTCAAATATTTTATTAACAAAGTTAATTTTAGAAATTCTAAAAAAACAAAATAAAGCCATTCCTATTTTAATTACATCAACTATTCACGCAAAATTATTAAAAAATGAATATGGAAAAACAAAAAGAAAATCAGAATTACTAATAGAAGCTTACAGTAAAATTAATAATGTCAATTGTTATATATTTAGGCTTCCTCATGTATTTGGCGAAGAATGTAAACCTAATTATAATTCTGTTGTTAGTACTTGGATATATAATAGTATTAATAATTTAGAAATTAATGTATATGATAGAAATATTGAAATGCATTATGTCTATGTACAAGATATAGTTGAAGAATTTTTATCAATTTTAGAAAATAAAGAAGTAATAGAAATATATCTTGAGCCTAAAAAAATTTATCAAATCACATTAGGTGAAGTAGTAGATTTCATCGATGAATTTAAATCAAATATATTGAACGAAAAATATCAGATAGTAAATAATGAATTAAAACGAAAGTTATTTCAAACATATCAAGACTATCATAGGAAATTAGATGCAAAATAAAAATATACTACGATGAAAGATACGCAATAGATGCCACTAAACTTGATGGAGGGCTGATGAGAACTTTGAGAGTGGTATTTGAATAAATATTATGGAGAAAATTAAGTGAAAGTATTATTATTAGCAGGTGGGTTTGGAACAAGACTCAGCGAAGAGACAGATATAAGACCAAAACCTATGGTTGAGATTGGCGGAAAGCCAATTCTTTGGCATATTATGAAGATTTATTCAAAGTATGGGTTTAATGATTTTGTCATTCTGCTTGGATACAAAGGGTACTATATAAAAGAATATTTTGCAAACTATTTTCTTCATCAAAGTGATGTGACAATAGATATGTCAAATGGTAAGATGGAAGTACTTAACAATTCAAGCGAGCCTTGGAAAGTCACTCTTCTTGATACAGGGGTTGATAGCTTGACAGGTGGGCGAATAAAAAGAGCACAAGAGTTTATAGGAAATGAGCCTTTTATGTTGACTTATGGTGATGGTGTGAGCGATATAAATATTGAAAAACTTGTAAAATTTCACAAATCACACGGAAAAGCTATGACTATGACATCCGTTCAGCCTGATGGTCGATTCGGTGCTTTAAATATTACTGATAATTTTCAAGTAACACATTTTTTGGAAAAACCAAAAGGTGATGGTGGTTGGATAAATGGTGGATTTTTTGTATGTGAACCGAAGGTATTTGATTATATAACTGAAGGAGATAATACAGTGTTTGAACAAGCTCCTTTACAAAATCTTGCCCGTGATGGAGAAATATTTACATATAAACACGAAGGTTTTTGGAAACCAATGGATAGCTTAAAAGATAAAAATGACTTAAATAAACTTTGGGATGAAAATCAGGCTCCATGGAAGGTTTGGTAATGTTTAATAATATTTATAGTGGTAAAAAGGTACTAGTTACCGGACACACTGGATTTAAAGGAAGTTGGCTAACAACATGGCTTTTACAATTAGGTGCTAATGTAGTAGGCATTTCAAAAGACATTCCTACGAATCCATCTATGTTTGAAGAGTTGAAGCTGAAAGATAAAATAAAACATTATCAAGAAGATATAAGAAACTTGCAAAAAATGATAGAAATTGTTTCAAATGAAAAACCAGAGTTTTTATTTCATTTGGCTGCTCAACCAATAGTTTCTACTTCATATATTGATCCGATAGATACAATATCTTCAAATGTAATGGGAACAGCAAATATTTTAGAATCTTTAAAAGTATCAAATCATAAATGTACAGCAATAATTATAACAAGTGATAAAGCTTATGATAATGTCGAACAGGTCTGGGGCTATAAAGAAGATGATAAAATGGGCGGTAAAGATATCTATAGCGGAAGCAAAGGTGCCGCAGAGCTTATTATTAAATCCTATTATCATTCATTTTTTAAAAAAGATAATTGCAATATAAAACTTGCCATTGGAAGAGCGGGAAATGTAATAGGTGGCGGCGACTGGGCAAAAGATAGGATTGTAGTTGACTGCATGAAAGCTTGGAGTGAAGATAAAACAGTAGAAATAAGAGCGCCAAAAGCTACAAGACCATGGCAACATGTGTTAGAACCTTTAAGTGGGTATTTAAATCTTGGTGCAGAACTTTATGAGAATGATTCCTTGCATGGAGGGGCATTTAACTTTGGTCCAAGAGCAGAGCAAAATCATACAGTTGAAGAATTACTTATTGATTTAAGCAAATATTGGGATTTTAAAGAAGTTGCTGAGGCATATAAGGTAACTGGAAATATTCCTTTTCATGAGGCTGGACTATTAAAACTTAATTGCGACAAAGCACTTTTTTATCTTAAATGGCAGGCAAATTTAGAGTATAAAGATACTATCCGCTTTACAAGTGAGTGGTATTATGACTTTTATAAAACAGATACAAACATGCTTGATAAAACATTAGAACAAATAGAAGAATATGAAACTATGGCTAAAGAAAAAGGTTTAAAATGGACGGAGTGATTTTAACACCGCTCAATCAAATATTTCATCCGAAAGGTAACATATTTCATGGTATGAAAAAGAGTGATGTTGGATTTGAGGGTTTCGGAGAAGCGTACTTTTCAACTATAAATCAAGGCGATACAAAAGGTTGGAAAAAGCATACAAAAATGACTCTAAATTTAGTTGTACCAGTTGGTGAAATAGAATTTGTAGTTTATGATGAGAATACTAAAGAGTTTTTTAGTGTTAATCTTTCGCACAATAACTATCAAAGACTCACTGTAAAACCAAATCTTTGGATGGCTTTTAGAGGAGCTGGAGAATATAATATGCTTTTGAATTTGGCTAGCATGGAGCATAATCCAAGCGAAGCAGTAAATATAGAATTAAGTGATATCAATTATGAGTGGTAAAAAGGTTTTAGTTACCGGTGGACATGGAAATCTTGGTAGTTATATCACTAAAGAGTTAGCTCAAAGTGGTTATGATGTTTATGTCTTAACGAGAAATAGTAAAAATAAAATTGATGACATTGATTATAAAATTATAGAAGCAGATATCACAGATTTGGAGTCTTTACATCAAAAATTAGATTTTGAAATTGATTATTGTGTACATACCGCTAGTTTTAATGAGTTTTTTTTGCCTGAATATCCTAAAAAAGCTTTAGATATTAATACATTAGGCACAAGAAACTTACTAGAGGTTTTGAGCAAAAAAAACATTAAAAATTTTATATATTTTAGTACTTTTCATGTGTATGGCTTAAATAGTGGCATCATTACTGAAGAGAATTATCTCAATCCTAAAAATGATTACGCAAGTACGCATTTATTTGCGGAATTTTATGTGAAGCAGTTTGGCTACACAAATAATTTAAAATATACTATTCTACGACTTACTAACAGTTATGGAGTTCCGACCTTTATAGATAGTGACAAGTGGTATTTAGTTTTAAATGATTTGGTCAAAATGGCATTTGAAAATCAGAAAGTTGTTTTACATAGTAATGGTAAAGCCAAGAGAGATTTTATATATATGGGTGATGTTGCAATAATTGTAGATAAATTGCTTCGAATTGATGCCACAAATGATATTTTTAATGTGTCATCATCTCAAATATACGAAATTATAGAATTGGCAAATATTGTAAAAAATGTTTTTAAGGTTAGATATAAAAAAACAATTGAAATACAAATCAATCAACATGATAAACTTATATATGAAACGCTAGAAGTTAAAAATGAAAAATTAAAATCTTTGATTGATTTTACTATTAATGATGTAATACAACAGGAAATTAATAAGATATTTGATTTATTGGAGCAAAATAGTGAAAAATGAACCTTTTGTGTCTATTATTACACCAATGTATAATGCAGAAAAATATATTGCTCAAACGATAGATAGTGTGATAAAACAGACTTACCAAAAATGGGAAATGATTATAGTTGATAATTGTTCCACAGATAACAGTAGAATTATAGTAAATCAAATTTCAGATGATAGAATAAAACTAATTGAACTTGAATATAATAGCGGTGGACCAGCAAGACCTAGAAATATAGGACTCGATAATGCACAAGGTGAATTTATAGCTTTTTTGGATGCCGATGATGTTTGGTTGCCTGAAAAATTGGAAAAACAAATCAAATTTATTCAAAAAGATGATGTCGATATTGTGCATACTTTAGCAAATGTAGTAGATGATAAGGGCAATTATATGATGACATTTAAAAATCAGAGAATTTTTAATATTCTGAAATTTATAATCAGCAAAGATAATATTTTATTTTATACCAATAATATAAATATTAATTCAGTATTAATGAAAAAAAATAATATAAGATTTGACGAGGATGTAAACTTAATTACATTGGAGGATTGGAGATATTGGATTGATTGTAAAAATAGTAATCTTTCAATAAATTTATGCAAGGAAGTGTTGATAAACTACAGAGTACATATAGCATCAATATCATCCAGAAGCACTGATGCAGGATATAGAAAAGCTATATATATGCTATCAAAGCTTTTTTTAAGAAAAGAAATCCCGCTGAGACATTATTTATTTAGCAATTTATTTTATATTTTAAAAATTTTAAGAAAAAATGTATAAAATAAATAATATTGAACTAACATATATACTACTCCTGTTTATGCCTTTTATTGCGATAATATCTCATAGGCTCTCTAGTCTTATAGCTTATGTTGCCATAGCATTTTTTATTCTTTTATTATTATTTTTCAAGAGTAAACAAAATCAAGTATCAAAATTAACTTTAATATATTCGGTGTTAATGCTTTCTTCTTTGTATTTATCATTTATTTATCAACAACTAGAATATTCATTTAATAATTTATATTACATTCAGTTTTTTGGTTCCCAACTTTTATTTTTTTTGGGTTTTGGGGTTTTTGTCAATATTAAATCTTTCATTATTGTGCACTTAGAAAATTTATTTGAAATTATTATTTTTCTTATTTTTGGTTTTGTTTTATTTGATTTTATTATGATAAATATCGGAATGATGACGAGTCAGCTAATGTTTATGGTTGACGCTTCCTCATATTATGGAAAACCACTGGGACTATTTGGACAATTCAGCATTACTTCAACATATATTGTAGTGTTTTATATGTTGCATCTGTCGTTTAAATCTAATACAAATAAGATAAAAAGTATTATTTTATTTTTTTTAACTACATTAACAGTTTTACTTCAAGATTCTGGAACAGGATATATTGTCTACATGTTTTTAATTATAACTATATTTTACAAATCAATTGTTTTTAGATATCTTACAATCCCAATGATATTTTTTATATTTATATTTTTTGTTCAAAGTAATTTAATATCAAAAATCTCGTATGATTATTTTAATTATTTATATAAATATTTTGATGAAATTTTTACAATTGTTTATATGAATAATGTTCATAGTATTATAGACTTTTTATTTGGTATCGACGGTAATTATATTTTTCCAATAGATTTCGGACCATTATTTATAATATCTAAAGTTGGGTTTCTTTACTTTATTCTGTATTCAATAGCAATATTTTATATGATATATAAAGCACCAGATAGATATATTAAAATGGCAATATTTTTATTAGTTTTATCAAATATTCATTACCCGACACTTTTTTATCCGATAATGAATGTGTTGTTGCCAATTTTATTTATATATGTGACTAACTATAAGCAATGGAGAAATTAATATTGCAAACAATTATAATTGGAAAAAGCAGTAATTTATCAAAAACTTTATCAATAAAGTTAAGTAATTATGCTGTAATATCTTCAAGAGAAATTATAAATAATATAGATGTTTTAAAAGAATTTAAAAATAAAAAAATAAACATTATTTTTAATAATTTCCAGCCCGCGACAGAGTTGAATACTCTTCATAATGCTCAGAAGTATGTGACGAATTCTATCTTAGTGACCGCAAAAGTTTTGGACTATTTTAAAGATACACGAATAAATAAAATAATTTATACAAGTAGTAGTTCTGTGTATGGAAATAATATACTATGTAATGAACAAGACGAATTGAAGCCTTTAAATCTCCATGCATCTTTAAAAGTCGCAAATGAAAAACTTGTGGAAAAATTTTCCGGTGATAATAATATTGATTATACTATTGCAAGAATATTTAATATGTATGGCGGGGATGATAATTTTTCGATAATTAGTAAAATCATCAAAGCATATAAAACTAATCAAGAATTGACTATTGTAAACAATGGAAATGCTATAAGAGACTTTATTCACATTGATGATGTTGTTGAGATATACATAAAACTTTTAGGTCTTAAAAATATTCCTATCTTAAATGTAGGCACGGGAAATGGAGTTTCTATTAAGACTATTATTGATTATTTAAAAAATAATCAAATTGAGGTTTTATTTAAAAATATAAATAAAAATGAATTGAAAGCTTCTACGGCTGATAATCAGTTGTTGATAAATTTAATAGGCGAAAAAACATTTAAAGAGGTCCAACAATTTTTAAAAGAAGAATTAAAAATATGAAAAAATTAGTTATCGTAGTAACTGTTCCCGTCGTTTTAGAAACATGGCTAAAAGGACAAGCGAAGTTTTTATCAAATTATTATGAAGTAGAAATAGTTACATCAAGTTCTGATACTATAAAAAATATCGAGCAATTTGAGAATGTTTCGATTAAAGTTGTTGATTTTAATCGAAAAATCAATTTTTTTAAAGATTTAAAAGTTTTAATTCAGTTATTTTTATATTTCATAAAAATTCGTCCATCCATTGTCTATACACTAACTCCAAAAGCTGGATTGTTGGGAATGATTGCTTCTTTTATGGCTATGGTGCCAAATAGAATTCATAGTGTTGTAGGATTGCCACATCTAGAAGCAAGAGGCAAAAGAAGAAAAATATTAATGTTCACCGAAAAATTAACATATTTGTTTTGTACAAATCTTTACAGCAATAGTTTAAATCTAGTGAACGAAATAAAAAAATTAACCAAAAAACAAGTAAAAATTATAGGTAATGGCTCCGTAAATGGTGTTGACATAGACTATTTTAATAATACTTTCACTGAAGAAGAAAAGCAGCAACTCAGACTTGAAAATAAGATTCTTGAAAATGATTTTGTTTTAACTTTTGTTGGAAGAATTGTTAAAGATAAAGGGATAGATGAGCTTATTAGTGTCTTTATTCAATTGAAAAAAAAGTACATTCATATAAAATTATTACTTATTGGTGATTATGAAAATGAATTGGATTATATTTCTAAAAATAGTCAAAAAATTATGGAATCAGAGAAAGATATAATTTATATCAAATTTCAAGAGGATATCAGAAATTTTTTAGCTATCTCAAATTTATTTGTTTTACCTTCTTATAGGGAAGGATTGCCAAATGTGTTAATTGAAGCTGGAAGTTATGGAGTGCCACTTGTGGCGACAAATATTAACGGTTGCAATGAAATAATCCGACACGCAGAGAATGGGGCACTTGTAAATAAAAAAGATGAAGTAAGTTTATATAATGAAATTGAAAAGTTTATTGTAGATAAAGAATATTACAATCGTATTAAAAAGAATGTAAGAAAAAGTATTATAGATAGATATTCGCAAAAATATTTTTATAGTGAACTGCGGAAAGAATTTTTAAAAATAGAAAAAGGTCTAAAGTGAAAAGAATAGTATTGACAGGTTCAAATGGTTTTGTAGGAAGCTATTTTATAAACCATTACAAAGACAAATACGATATAAAAAAATTTAGTTTTTTAAATGATAAGCTTGAAATTTTAGATTTAAACAGGATTGATGTAGTTTTTCATCTCTCTGCATTAGTCCATCAAATGGGTGGGGCAAGTGCGAATGAGTATGAAAGAGTAAATGTGATACAAACTGTGAATTTGGCTAAAAAAGCAAAAGCTTCAGGGGTGAAGCAGTTTATCTTTATGAGTACGGTTAAAGTTTACGGTGAAGAAACAGAAAGTGCTTATACCGAAAATAGTGTATGTCATCCTGAAGATGAGTATGGTAGAAGTAAGCTAAAAGCAGAGAATGAGCTTTTAAAATTAGAGGATGAAGCATTTAAGGTAAGTATTATAAGAACGCCAATAGTGTATGGCTATGGAGTCAAGGCAAATATCAAAAATCTTGTAAATTTAGTTCAAAAAATATCCATTTTGCCTTTTAGCGGGATTGAGAATAGGCGGAGTATGGTCTATGTCGGCAATCTTTGCCATTTGGTTGATGAGGTTATTAGATTCCGTGTCAAGCACGGAATGACGGAGGAGTGTCATCCTGAACTTGATTCAGGATCTCAAAACATCTTCTTGGCAAGTGATGATGAACCGCTGAGCACTTTAAAGCTTATAAAGCTCATAGCAAAAAACTTGGATAAAAAAGTATATCTTATTAAAATACCATTTTTTGAAGCACTGCTAAAACTGCTCAAACCATCATTTCACAAAAGACTTTATGGAAGTTTAGAAGTGGACAATACCATTACAAAACAGAAGCTAAATCTTAAAAATCCTTATAGTGTGGAAGAGGGGATTGGGTTGATGCTAAAGGGTGAAAGTTAAATTTTTAACACAGATATGATATAATAGTGTACAAAATAATGTAAGGAATGACAATGCAAGTAGTAAGTATGACAGAAGCTAGAAATAATTTTAAAGCGATATTTGATGCGGTATATCATGGAAATGATGAAGTAATTATTCACAGAAAAGGTAGGGAAAATGTAGTTGTTATACCTTTTGATGAGTATAGTTCTATGAAAGAGACAAGCTATCTTTTGAGCAATCAAAACAACGCAAAACATCTGCTTGAATCGATTAAGCAATTAAGAGAAGGCAAAGGTGAACAAAAAGAGTTGATTGAATGCAATTAATATTTTCTCAAAAAGCATGGGATGATTATCTATATTGGCAACATACAGATAAGCAAACACTAAAAAAAATAAACCAACTTATAAAAGATATAAAACGAGATCCATTTGATGGCATGGGCAAGCCTGAGGCTTTAAAGCACGAGCTGAGTGGTTTTTGGTCAAGAAGAATTACGGAAGAGCATAGGCTGGTTTATGAGGTTGGTGAATCACATATAGCTATCGCATCTTGCAAATTTCACTATTGATGATATATATATTACTTTTTATAGCGTCATTTTCTCTCACATATCTTATAAAAAACTATGCCATTAAAAAATCTTTATTGGCGGTCGTAAATGAGAGGAGTTCACACACAGCTCCTACTCCGCATGGCGGTGGTATAGCAATAGCGATTACTTGGTTTGCGGGGTTATTTTATCTCTATTTTAACGACATGATAGACTCTGCGCTTTTTTATGCTTTGCTTGTTGGCGTTGTGATTTCGCTTGTGAGTTTTTTTGATGACATATATGAGCTAAGTCCAAAAGCAAGGCTTATCGCTCAAGCTCTTGTCGCCATCGGCGGACTTGTGGCTCTTGGCGGATTTGAGAGTTTAAATCTTGGAATATTTACGGTAGAAAATCAAGTTATTACAAATCTTTTTGCATTTTTGCTCATTGTTTGGTATATAAATCTCTATAATTTTCTAGATGGCATCAACGGCTATGCAGGGAGTGAGGCTCTCTTTTTAGCACTTGCAGGATTTTTGCTTTTTGGCGGGGCACACTTTATAGTTTTAGCAGTTGCGGTAGTTGGATTTTTGTTTTGGAATTGGAATAGGGCAAAGATATTTATGGGGGATGTGGGAAGTACGCTCCTTGGATACAATATTGCAATATTTACAATCTACTACGCTAATCAAGAAGCCACTAATCTCTGGGTGTGGATTATTATCTTTGGACTTTTTTGGTTTGATGCGACTATCACGCTTTTAAGAAGAAAGAGAAATGGCGAAAAGCTTAGCCAAGCTCATAAAAAACACGCCTATCAAAGACTTGTACAGGCGGGTTGGAGTCATTACAAAGTAACAAATTGGTCTATTTTTATAAATTGTCTTCTCTTTGCAATTGTTTATTTTATGAGTGACATTTTTGCATCATTTGTAACCGCTATTTTGCTATTATATATCATTGTAAAGCTCGTAGACAATAAGAAAGCTTTTGAGTGATATGGATCAAGGTAAATGGCAAAAAAAAATAAAAAAAACTCTAAAATAAACCAAAAAATAAGAAAATATTTTGATGATGACCCATTTGATGTAGGGATTGCAAGAGTAAGCACGCAAACATTAAGCGAGCTGTTTAGCTTTCTTGGCATCTACGACATTGACCAGAACAGAGATATGCTCATAAAGATGGCAAGAATGTTGTGGAGCGAGGCGGATAGTGATTTTCGCGCAGACATTTTAAACTTCTTTGCGCACGAAGGCAAAATTTACAAATCCACCATCCAAAAAGAGCCTAATCTTGACAGAGATGATAAGATTGAT